>CAZSIW010000174.1:0-3813 GCA_964606755.1 uncultured Elusimicrobiales bacterium
GAATGTTCATGAATCCAGTCATGACTTTGCCTCCGATCTCATCCCAATAATTCATTGACCAGCCGCCGTGCGCAAATCCGCCAGTCGTGTCTTCCTCGGGCCCGCCGGGCGCTTGCATGACGCCGTCCAACGTTACAAAAGTTGTAGTGATAATTTTCCTCATACAGTTTCCCCCTTTGAAGATTCATTACTCCGTAATGCAAGATTTTTTACAAATCTCTATCAGGATAATTAATTCTATAATTAATTATATATTTTTTACCATACGCGTCCAAATTAGTGGTAATAGGGGTCGTTTCTATTCGTTTCCCGCGATTTTGTCCCCTATTATTATTATTATTATTATTGCCCTGCCGGTTTTCAGCGCCAGTTCTCGCACGGGGCTGCGCGGAATTCAGAGGGAGAGACGGGCTTTCACATTTTAAAGTTATTACCGGTAATTTTTTTGAAGGGTTTAGGGGCATGATTTGCAAGCACGTTGCAGGACTGCACAAACTTGATAATACTATCCAGGTCTAAACCGCCGTCTCTTCCTGCAAGATCGGCGCGGTTACTGGCAATATGGCGAAACTCTTCACGCAACTCTTTTGAGTGCGCCGCTTTCAATAATTCCTTTTTTTCTTCCGGGGTAAATTTATCCATACTTTTTCTTCAGTTCAATAAAAAGCTGGTTTCCCGAAACCTTCACAATATACACTGTCTGATTTTATCTTATTACATATTAGAAATCAATTCGCAACGAGCGCGCTGTCGATGTGCTTCCTCTAGTTTTCAAGGTCACAATTTGTGACCTTGAAAATTCAGCTTCCTCTTTTGTCAACTTACCCCGCTAGGATGACAGACTTTTTTTAGGGTCACCTATTGTCCTTCGCGCAGTTTTTTTATCTCTTCATCCAGTTTTTTGATATGGTCGTCAAGGCGCTTTATCGCTTCATCGGTCTGTTTTATCACGTCTTCGCGTTTGTGGCCGCCGGTTTTCAGGGCCTGCTCCATTGCGAGGTCGGAGCCGGATTCGAGCTTCTTTTTTTGCTCTATCATCTGCTCCCTTTGCTGGAGCGCTTGCTGTTTCTGATCTTCCAACCCTTTGATTCCGGCCTGCTTGTTGGCGTCTATCCTTTTCTTGATCTCTTCCGGAACATCTTTCTGATCGTCCGCTGAACCGCTTACGGTCTTCCATTTGGTCGTGCTTGGTTGGATTGGCGCAGCTGGCTGAACGGTTTGAGGTGGTTTCGCCCCCTCACCCTCTCCTACAATGGACGATGGGGCAACAGCAGGGTTTGCTGTAAGTTTCTTGTCTGTATCTTTGTGGTTGCTGTCCCTATTCTCTAACCCCTTTTCCCTATTCTCTGGTTTTCTCACCTTTTCTCTATTCTCTGTTTTTTGCTCTGCCTTTTTAACTATTGCACGGTTCCTGGCTATCGCTTCTTTTAATGTCTTTAATTCCGCTGCATGTGTATCTGCAAGCTGCTGAAACTGGGCTGGGTCTTTGCCTGCCTTTTTGGCTGCACGTATACCATCGGTTGCGGCTTTCAAAAGAGTTTCTATCCGGGCAGCCTGAGGCTCATCGGTTTTTAGGGCGGCAATTGCCGCATTTTTGGCTGCCTGCATGGCCTGCCTGTCTTCTTTTGACTGGGTTTTATCCCCTTTTTTCTGAATTTTCGCCTGCTTAAATGCCGCGGTTATTTCAGCATGGAGGCGTTTCTCCCCATCGGGGTCGGCCATGGGCACACGGTAATTCACGGAAACGACAAAATCAGTTTTGATTGATTTTACGCTGATTTTGCCGTTTTGGGGGGTGGCCTCGGCGTCCCGCCGAGCCCCCTCACCGCTGATTTGTTCTATGGTAGTCTTACCGGTTAAAAACGCCTGTTGCTGTTCCGTTGAGGTCTTAGCCACTTTAAGATATCTGCGCACATTTTTCTCGCTCATGCCTATTATCGCGGCTATTTGGGTGTTGGCTTTCTTGCATTCCAGGCTGAGTTTTTGGCAGTAAAATGCGATGTCAAGAGTTTTCAAAGGCGTGCGGCTGGTGTTCTGGGTATAAGCGGTGTGATTCATCTCGTCATCATCCGCAAAGTCAGCGGCAGGGATGATTATGGCATCTATCTCCTCCCACCCCATATCAAGGGCAGACAGGTACCTGGTCCAGCCGTCCAATATCACGAACCTCGTGTTCGGGAACTCAACCAGCATGACGGGCGTCTTCTGGCCTTTGTCTCTTTGAAGCCACTTCTTCATGCCCTCGACATCGGGCTTCTGCCGCAGCATGAACCGCTTGTCCGAACCGTTGATCTGGCTGAGCTTAACCCGTTTGATCGGGTACTTCGAAAGGTCGATCATTGGTGTCCCCCTGATGCAGTTGTGGTTGGCAGGTTCGTGGTGTAGAGGCACAATATCTTGTGCCTGGGTAGTGTGTTTGTTGAATTCTATCAAATTGGAAATGTTTGAGTCAAGAACCAGAGAATAGAGAAAAGGGAATAGAGAATAGGAAAAGCCACATCCAACATCACAAGGCTTTCAGTATCTCTTCGGTTTTTCTCACCAGGCCCATGCGCGGGAATATTTTGGCGATGGGGTAGGCGTGTTCTTCGGCTGACAGGGCGGACATCGCGTCTTCAGCGAAGATCTGGTTGTAGCCGTATTCGTATGCGAACCGGGCGGTGCTCTCGACCCCGATACTTGTCGATATGCCGCACATGATTATTGTTGTGATGCCCCGCCTTCTTAGCAGCACATCAAGCTCCGTTCCGTAGAATGCGCCCCACTGGCGTTTTGTAATCACGTGATCGCCCGGTTTCGGCCCCATCTCGGGAACGATGTCAGACCATCCCGGCTGAGCAGGCGGAACCTGGGTAGCAGCGTCGGCGACAGGGCTCAGCCTTTCTTTTGTGTCCGAGAAGCTCACCCGCACGAGGAAGACCGGCATGTTGTTTTTCCTGCACGCCTCGGCGATCGCCGCCGCGTGTTTTATAACGTCCGCGGCCGTATACGGGGCGGTTTGCCGCGCCGCGACACCCTTTTGAAGATCGATAACTACAAGAGCTGTTTTTGTTTTGTCGATCGATAGGTTGTTCATATTAGATTACCCTCCCTTTACAGGTGCTCGTCTTGTGACTTGTTGTCATCTCGATCCGCCGTATTTCTGGCGGAGAGAGATCTTATTCAAAACCAAGATTCCTCACCCCGCACAACAGCGCTGTTGTCCCGTTATTGTTGTCATACCTGCGAAAGCAGGTATCCAGTTTTTTGACATCGCCGGATAATATTTATGGATTCCTGCTTTCGCAGGAATGACAGACATTTTTGGAATCAAACCCTAAAATACTTTTATCACTGTAAACACCAAAAACAACGAGACAGCTGTGCGCACAACGGGGATTCATGACATCAAAAAATATCTCGTACATGACAAACATATATCTATGCCGAACGCTGGATCGCGAGCTGGATTATTTTTCCTATCAGGTCTTCGTAGGATATGCCGTCTTTTTCAGCGGAGGCGGCGAAGTCCTCGCCCCTGGCGAGCTCGGGGTTGGCGTTCGCTTCTATGATGTAGACTTCCCCCTGCGGGGTTAGGCGCAGATCGAACCTGGCGTAGCCGTCGAGGTTGAGCACGCGGTAAGCTTTTTTGCATGCCTCAATAATTTTATTTTCGATGTCCGCAGGGATGGGATCCGCGCACTCGTTCTTTATGCCCCATTTCTTGCGGTAGTTGTCGTCCCACTTCGCGCGGTAGGTCGCTATCCTGGGCTCCTCGTCGGGGACTTTAGTGAATTTCAGTTCCCATACGGGAAGCGCTTTTATATTCTTCCC
>CAZSIW010000174.1:3823-5512 GCA_964606755.1 uncultured Elusimicrobiales bacterium
GATAAACTCTTCCACCAGCGCGTCTTTTTTTAAGTTGTTGTGAACGAACCCCACTCTCTCCCTGGCCAGATCTTCCGTGGCGGCGAACGAGCGCTGGCAAATTCCCGTAGACGCTTCTTCCTGCAGGGGTTTGACGAAAAACGGGCTGTTGAAAACTTTAGGGAACTTTACGTTCTCCCCTATCCTGTACACGCAAAAGCGCGGGACGAGTATATCGTGATACACAAGGATCTTCTTTGTTATGGCTTTATCGTTGCATATCATAAGCCCAACGGGCCCGCAGCCGGTGTACGGGATGCCGACCAGCTCAAGCACAGCCGGGATGTTTTTGTCGTACAGGTATTCACCGAGACAGGATTCTGCAAGGTTGAAGATCACGTCGGGTTTCTGTTCCCTGGTTTCATCGAGGAACGGCGCCACGTCGCCGTCAAAGCCTATGTGGCGGACACTGTGGCCGAGGGTTTCCATGGCGCGAACCACGGCGATCTCTGTGCCCCACTCAGGCGACTTGGCCAGCGAATCGAAATCTTTTTTGTCCGGAAGCGGATCAATACCGTCGTGGATCATCAGTACGTCGAGTTTTTTCATTTCTTCCCCTTGAACCTTCCAGTGTGGACGTAGTTCATTATCAAGGAAGCAACGTAAGCCGCCAGCATCATCATGGGGCGGGTTTCGCTGCCGCTGTATTCGAGGTTTAATTCGCGGCACCGTTTTATGAGGGTTCTCAATAACCGGTTTATGATATATTTCCGCTCGCCCGTAGAGAAAGACACGTGGTCCAGTATGTCTTTTCTATAGATCGACAGCATCCGGTGCGCTTTTTTGCTGCGGCCGTCCGCCGCCCCGGGAAAGACCTTTTTAAGGTGCCGGTCGTGAAAATCAGGCGAGTGTTCCGCGTAGAATTCGGTTTTGCGCTTGTAATGCGTGGCGAGCGTGGTTTTGAGGGTTGAGATGTTCCAGTGCTTCACCCCTTTTTTCTTTCCCGCGGGGCGTTTGCTTATCTCACGCATAAGGCTGTCGACGTACTCAAGTTTTTCAAGAGCTTTCCATCCGCTGTACTTTTCTTTCCAGTTGGAACCCGGCGCGAGCCATACCGCGAACGTCTCGGCAAAATCTTCGTCGGGGTGATACTGCGCGTACCAGTCGTCGAGATGTATGACAAAACTCCTGCTGTAGGGCCGGTATTTGTAACGGTCTTTGTACTCCTGCGAAAAATGGCCGAACAACTCTTTCCACCGTTTCTGCGCGTGCAGCGAGTAGGCGTAATTTATGGCGTGCCCTGTTTCATGGCGCAGGAGTTTCATGCAGGAGGGTTTATCCTCGCCTTCCACTTCATGGATAATTTTCTGTTCAAGTTCTCTGAGCCGCGGGTGGGCGAGATAAAAAGGGATGCCGACTACCGGCTCGTTATCGGGCGTGAGCCATTCATCGGCGAGGTAACATTGAGGGTGGAACGCGAGGCCTTTCGCGTCGAGCTCGGTGTAGAGCTCGTTGACGCACTCCTCGAGCCATGTACCCTTTATCTGGATACCCAGCTCGCAGAATTTTAATTTTAAAAGCTGCTCATCACCGAGCGTCGAGAGGTCCGCGTGATATTTCATATTTCGGAGAAATAGCGCTACCGTTTGTTGTCCTTAACGATCAAATTTTCTATGGATTTGAAAAGATGCTTTGAAGAAGGGGTTACTT
>CAZSIW010000175.1:0-5509 GCA_964606755.1 uncultured Elusimicrobiales bacterium
CCATGTTCGCCATGACCCTCGGGCCGTCAAGGAACCCTGTCTGTGCGGCGACAAAAAGTATGGCGGTTTCTGAAAGAAGCGTAATAAAAAGGATTATCCTGCCTGTATTGGAGCCTCCGCAGATCATGCCAAAAATTATCGCGTTCAGGGTTTTGCCTTCCTGTGGCTGAACGTTTAGGAAGACGTAGGCGAACATGAGGCCTACCACCATGAAAGAAAGAGAAACCATCATGTACATCATTGTGCGTTTCGCTGTCTGCACTTTCGGTTCTCGTAAAATGTTCATTCCGTTGCTGACGGCTTCGATACCGGTGTACGTGCCGGCGCCCATTGAGTAGCTGCGCAGTATCAACGCCAGCACTCCAAAGAAACCGAGCTGTACGGAAGACGCCTTGAAATCCGATATCGTATTAACAGCAACGTGAGAAAAGTTCATAAGGTGTGTGCCACAGGCGTATATTATTCCCACTGTATGCGTGATAACGAAAGCAAGGAATATCGGCAGGATAGTAAGCACGGATTCCTTCGCTCCCCTCATGTTAAGGAGGGTCAGGAACAAGACACCGGCCACGGCAAACGCCGTTTTGTAGGCGAGATATCTGTACGGCAGCAGGCTGAAAAGCGCGTCCGTGCCGCTCGCGATTGATAAAGATATTGTGAGCACGTAGTCTATCAACAACGCGCAGCCGGATATCATGCCGAAAGTCGGGCTTAGGAGTTTCGTGGCCACAACGTAACCGCCGCCGCCGGACGGGAACAGTTCCACGATCTGTGAGTAGCTTGTTCCTATCACGAACACCGTAATAGCGGACGCGAGCGCAACGAACAGCGCCAGGTGCGGGTGGCCGTGAAGCACTCTGAAAGCTTCTTCGGGACCGTAACAGGACGAGGACAACCCGTCGGCTCCCAGGCCTATCCAGGCAAAGAACGCAATAAGGGATAGTTTGTGGAAGATCGATGTGCTGGAAGGGTCTTTGGCCTTTCCTATTACTAAGCTTCTCAGACGTTTTATCGCGCTATATATAGACATGGTATTATTAATATTCCATATAGAAAATAAATATGATTTACATTTGCGGGGTGTTGTTTGGGATACGAACTATTAGAAATGTCGCGGCAAGCCCAGAGATGAGGTTTAGTTCCATTACAAGAATATATAACAAAAAAACATCAAAGTCAAACCACATTGCGGGCTTAATTGAGCGTTTGCCTTAGCCTGTGAACCGTTACCTCAAGCGCCGCCAGGGCCATAACGGCTATGATGCCTATATTGGTCCAAACGAGTTGGGGGTTCGTGCTTTTCAGCATGAGGTTCCTCAATATCTTTACAAAATATGTCAGCGGGTCCATATAGGCAAATATGCTTATGAGCGTTGGCATGTTCTCTATTGGAAAGAACACCCCGGAAAGAAGGAAGGCCGGGAATATGAAAAGGAAAGCGCCCATCATGGCCTGCTGCTGGTTATGAGCGAACGTTGAAATGAGCGTCCCTACACACACCGTTGTAGACACAAAAACAACCATTGCTACCGCCATCAGGAACAGCGAACCCCGAACGGGCATGCCGAACAGGATAACGCCCACGCTTATGATAAGCGTGGAATTCACCAGCCCCAGCACGGCGTAGGGTATGGTCTTTCCCAGTATTATCTGGCTGTTCGATATCGGCGCCGCTATAATGGTTTCGAAAGTGCCGAGTTCTTTTTCCCTGGCAAGCGAAATGCCTGTCATAAGAACTGTCGCAAGACATATCAGCATGGTCATAACGCCCGGGACCATGAAGTAGGCGGTCTCCATTGTGGGGTTAAACAATACCCTTACGCGGAAAGAGAAAGGCGGAGAACTCTGTGCGGTTACAAACCTGTCCGCGACAAACTGCTGGACTATGGTGTTAGTATAGGCTTCTATGGCACGGGCCTTTGTGGCGTTCTGGGCGTCAACTAGCAGCTGCAGCTGTGCCGTACCCCTGCTTAGAACCAGGGTTGATTTACTAAGGGCAGAGTCGCCCGTGTTCAGGGCTGGGTCAGCCCTGCCCAGGGCTTTGGTCAACCCGCCTGTCGGCATTACCAGAACCGCGTCCGCCTTGCCCGACCGCAGGTAATCGTATGGTGTAGCAACCCCGTTGGCAGCGGCAGCGCCGCTTCCAAAGTTAGAGGGTCTGATAAACCAATTGGACGTATAAAAATGCTCGACCAGCTGTGTAGCCACAACATCTCCGGGCGAAAAGAAGGCGGCTATTTTGATGTTCTTGAACTCGTTGGAGATAACGTACCCGTACAGCGTCAGCTGGACAACTGGCGCAAGCAAAAGCAAAAGCCTCATCACGGGGTCGCGCAGAGCCTGCACGAACTCTTTTTTAAAAAACCCTGATATTACCGGTAGTTTTTGCGTCATAAGGCTCATGGCTCTATATCCCTCTTAAAGCGTTTCTTGGCTATAAAGATCAGCACCACGTTCATAAAAAGAAGCACCGAAAACGCAATCCACAGGTCGAATATGCCAGAGCCTTTCAGGAACACACCGCGCAGGATCTCCATAAACCAGCGGGCCGGCAGTATCAGTGACAAGTACTGGAAAAAGACCGGCATGCTCTCTATCGGGAATATGAACCCGGAAAGTATCATAGCCGGCAGCAGGCCCATAAGCATGGCGAACTGCATGGCGCGCTGCTGCTGCCTTGTCATTATGGAGATCAGTATCCCCTGCGCCAGAGAAACGCCTATGAACAACAGGCAGGAGAGCGTAAAAAGTATGTAGCTGCCCTGAAAAGGCACGTTAAATATAAATCTCGCGAAGATGTAAACAAAAGCGATGCCTGTCAACCCCAGAACAACATAGGGCAGTATCTTGCCTGTTATCACCTCCAGCGGCTGAACCGGGGTTGATAACAGGAGCTCCATTGAGCCGTTCTCCCACTCTCGCGCTACCGTTAGGGCGGTCAACAGTATGGACAGAAGCCCGGTCACGATCACTATCAGGCCCGGCACAACGAACCACTGGGTATTTAGCTCCGGGTTGTAGATAAACCTCGTTGCAACGGTTATAGGGCTTGCAGGCGCTGACCCCGTGATCTTCGTAATTGCCGCGCTCAATATGCCGGAAAAATAGCCTGTCACTACCCCTGTTTTAAGATTGTCAGATCCGTCCACCAGTATCTGCACCTCAGGCCCACCGGTGAAGTCGGACTCGCCTTTTCCGGTTGAACCGCCCCTGCCGGCGAGCGCTTTCCTGCCGAACTCCGGGTTTATCACCATTGACGCGGCCGAACGGTCGTTCTCTACCATACTGGTAGGTGTCGCGCGCTCTTCGGGTGACTGTACCTTGAAATAGCCGGACGCCGAGAGTGTCTCAATGAGCTGTCTTGACTGGCGGGTATGGTCCTTGTCGAACACAGCTATGCGCACGTCCCTGAAGTTGTAGTCTATGGCAAACCCGAAAAACACAACCATAACAACAGGTATTCCAACCGCCATGCCTATAGTGAACGGGTCGCGCAGTATATGCATAACTTCCTTTTTCGCGATAGCCAGTGCCCGTGATATTGTAAATGAATCGTTCATAATAAGCCCTCAAAAATCAGTGTTCACAAAAAACAAATTGAAAATACAAGATGTTTGCCAGAAATTTCAATATTTAAATTTGTTTTTCAATGCTTTTCGCCAAAACTCGTAATGAGTACGAGTTTGGAACACTATCTTTACTACCTCTCCGCCCCTTCTACTAGCCTTATAAAAACGTCCTCCAATGAAGGAGCGATAACCTTTGCCATGTACTTAGCCGGGATATTCCTTAAAAAATGTTCACCTGCCCCTTTGTCTTTCATAACCGCGTGGTACTTAAGGCCATAAGGCCAGAACTTAACAATATCGCTGTTCCCTGAAAGGAAACCCGGTATGGTGCCGTGTTCTTTTGCGGTAACCTCTACTAATGGCTCAGGGTATGCGCTGCTTTTAAGCCCAGCCGGGCTGTCCAGCGCTATGAGCTTGCCCGTTCGCATAAGGGCTATCCGCTCGCATTGCTCGGCCTCATCCATATAGTGCGTGGTGACTATAACGGTTTTGCCCTCAGCGGAAAGGTGCCTTATAAGCTCCCAGAACCGCGCGCGCACTACTGGAGAAACGCCGGAGGTCGGCTCATCGAGAAATATTATTTCCGGCTCATGCAGAAGGGTCGCGGCAAGGGACACCTGCTGTTTTATCCCGGCCGGCAAGTCTCTTACAAGCGTATTGACTGGATACGTGAAACCGATAAAATCAAAAAGCTCTTTCTGGCGCCTGCGCGCGGCCTCTTCAGGAATGCTCCTCAGGGCGGCCTTGAATGCCATGTTCTCAGCCACTGTCAGGTCGTCGTACAGCGTGAACTTCTGGGACATGTAGCCGACCTTCTGCTTGATTATTTTCCTGTCGTGTTCGGCTATCGAAAACCCCGCTATGTGCACGTTCCCGCCAGACGGCAGCAAAAGACCGCACATGACGCGGATGGTCGTGGTTTTTCCCGCTCCGTTTGCGCCCAGGAACCCGAATATCTCGCCCCGCCTCACGGAAAAGCTTACGTCGTCAACGGCACGGAAATCTCCGAACGAGACGACCAGATGCTCGATCTCGACTGTGTTGTCATTTTTGTTATTCATGATAATGCTCATGTTTTCGTTACAATCAAAGTTCCATCTCCCTTGATGGGAGAGGAAAATTATGTTTTAAGTAAACAACTCATCGAAACTCTTTACGCCTTCCTCTTTCAAAAGCGTTTCCGGCTCGCCGCTTTTTATGATCTTACCGGATTCTATGAGGTGCACCATCGAACAGCGTTCTGCCTCGTCCATATATGATGTGGTAATAAGTATAAGTATGTGCCGAGCGGCGAGGCCGTACAACAGCTCCCAGAATTCCCTTCTGCTGATCGGGTCTACCCCGTTAGTCGGCTCATCTAAAAGAAGTACCGAGGGCGAGCGAAGAAGCGAACACATGAGCCCAGCCTTCTTGTACATGCCGCCAGAGAGCTGGCCCACGCGCCTGTCTTTGAACTTGTCGAGCCGGGTGATGGAAAGGAGCTCCGCGCTCCTTTCCCGGTACACTTCGTCAGGCAGCCTGTAGAGGCTCTTGAAAAACTCCAGGTGTTCTTCCACGGAGAGATCGGGGTAAAGGCTCGCGCGCGAAGGCATGTAGGCAATTGACGGCCTGACCTGTTCGAATGGAACCGGCGCACCGTCCGAACTGAACGAAACCGTCCCTCCCTGCGCGTGAAGAAGCCCGTCTATTATTCTGAGCAATGTGGTCTTGCCAGCACCGTCGGGACCTATGATGCCGTGCAGCAGTCCCGCCCCGGCGCTCATAGACAAACCGTCAAGAGCGCGCGAAGGACCGAAACTTTTCATGAGGCCGCTGATCTCTATACCAATACCCTGAGCCATGGATTCCTTTGAAATCAAATATCAAAAATTAAAGATCAAATATATTGTACAATTCAGAAGATGTGTTGACAGATCATTGAAAAGAAAAGGGTCATAGAA
>CAZSIW010000176.1:0-5447 GCA_964606755.1 uncultured Elusimicrobiales bacterium
TTAATGAACACTGAATATGCAGGTGCGTTCGTACCGAAGAAGTCATTATTGTTAGGGGTTTTGATTACCGATATAGGAGAAGCGGGATTCGTTATGTCATATATCCTTATTCCATAAGAATCGTTGGCTATATAAGCATAATTTCCCGACACAGTAATTCCATTGAGGTAGCCCTGCGGAGGTTTATTCGAGACCACCGAAAGCGATTGAGGGTTTGATATGTCTATTATATCGAAACCGTTTGTGCTGTCAACGTAGTATGCGAAAAGCCCGGAAACCGATATGCCCGATTTTTGTGCATTGTAACTTAGAGTGAGGTTAGAGACGAGTGACGGGCTCAATGGATTAGATATGTCTATAACGCATATGCCCCTTGCATGGGTCACGTAGGCGTATTTGTTCTGGATAATTATCGAATAAGCGGGTGACGGCAGGGCAAGCGTTGCGGCCGATACTAGCAGCGGTTTGGAAACGTTCGATACATTTATCACTTCAAAAGCGTTAGCTGATGCGGCTGAATTACAAACGAAAGCATAAGTTCCGACAACAGCAACATCACTTGCTATCCCATTTATGTTTACGGAGGACAAGGGCTGCGGCGATTTGGGGTTCGAGACATCTACTATCGAAATGCTTGAGCTGTTGGCGATATAAGCGTAATTGTTTGAAACTGAAAGACTGTACGCAGTTCCTCCGGTGTTATAGGAACCAGAGACCGATATGGTTGATATCGAAAGGACCGGGCCCGCTTCGGGACAATAAGAAGAATAGCCGTTCAAGTTGTACGCACGCAGCCTGTAGTAGTATGAGGTGTTGTCCGTTACTGTGTCATCGTTAAAATAAGTCACGTTTTGTTGTACCGTGTTTATCTGGGTATAGGAGGTCGAGTTTATTTTCCTCTCGATTGCGAAGCCGCTTTCATTATCGGAATTACTTGTCCAGCTGAGCGTTATCCTTGTTCTTGACTCGGGGGTAAGCGTCAGATTTGAAGGCGCGTTGGGAGCAAGTGACGAGTCGGAGTAGATCAGGTTTGATTGAAAAACAGTTAAGCCGGTTGTTGTGGTGAGGAAAATATTATTGTTTGAGACAAAAACATCTTCAGCATGGGTCGCGATAGAATAACTCGCGAACTCAAGAGGGTTCAGGTTATCGAATATCCCGATTATCTTGAGCATTCCGCCACTGTTCACCGACCCGCTGCTATAGGACGTCGTAAAGATATAATTATCTCTTAGAAAGATCGAGTTTACTGACCCGGCAATGGATAAAGTGGATTTTACGGCCGGGTTATTAGGGTCAGATATATCGATTACCCTTAGACCGTTGTTTTCATCCGCGACAAAGGCATAGTTGCCTTTTAGGACTATGCCAACAGCATTGGTGTTCGCGTTTACTGTATAAGTTGGATTAAAAGTTTTTAGCTGGGATATTATGACCGGGTTTGTGGGGTCGGACACGTTCACTATTTTCAAGCCATTACTGCTATCCGCAAAATACGCAAACCCGCCGGAAACCGCAACCGACTGTATCGGAGGAGGCGTGCTGCTCAAACCGCCTCCATTGTAGGTGGAAGTGTATCCGGCCAGTGACGGAGCGGTCGGGTTTGAAATATCTACGATGTCTATGCCTCTTGTTATCGAGGTCAGGTATGCATACTTTCCAGAAACCCGTACTGCGCTGTACGTGGCTTGAGTGACCGAACCGCTGGATGATGTTACATAGGTTCCCACCAGAGTAGGTATAGACGGGTTGGATATATCTATTATTTTCAAGCCGTTGGTTCCATATGCCGCGTAAACATAGCTTCCGGACACGTCAAGGCCGTAGCAGGATGATCCGGCTAACTTGTAAGAACCTACTTGTTGGGGAGTGGTGGTAGTGGATACATTCAGTACCTGTACCGAACCGTCCTGGCACGCCATATATGCGTAATTCCCCTGCACTCTGCACCTGTTTGCTGTGGGGTTTGCGTAGCTTCCGGACACGGTCAAGTTTACTGGTATAGTTATTGCCGAAGAGATCGCAGTATTGATGAATGGGGATTCAGATACCCCATTGTATGCAGAGACACGGTAATAGTATGTTGTGGCAGGAACAAGCCCGATATCCGCGTAAAAAGTTGTATTGGGGATAAGTGTAGCGACAGTTGAGAACGACCCATTAGGTCCTGAAGCGCTTCTTTTGACCCGGAAACCCTGTTCATTGTTGGAATTGTCTTTCCATGACACATCTATTTCAGTATAAGAGGCGGTGACGGCAGATATATTGGTGGGCGCTGCCGGTACACCTCCACCGAGAGCCTTATATTTTTGATCGAGCTGGTCAGCGGTCGATTTTACGGCGCTCATGAGCCCGAACTTAAAATCAGTCGCTTTGAGAGTCGCGGCCGCCATCAGGAAGATTAAGATGAGTAAAATTTTTTTTAATGTCATTTTATTCCTAAAAATACAGGTTTATACCTACATTTGCCACTAGATAATCGCCGCTTGCCGTTATATCAGTGAACGTGCTGTTGTTCAGGTTTATGGTGTATTGCCCGAGGTCAAGGTTTACCGATATTTTTTTTGAGGCAAAGACCTCCATGCCGACAAAGCCGCCGAACGCGGTGCCGGTCACCGGCTCTATGTCGGTCTCGCCGTTTATCCCGTCACCTTCGAGGCCCGCATAAAATATCGTAGTTGAACGGGGATTAAAATTAAAATAAACCCTGCCTCCAAACATGCTGAGTTTGTCCAGCGCGCTTCCTTTGACTTCAAAGGTGAACATCCCGGTAAAAAGCCTGATGGAGGCCCCTGGGTAATGGAAGCCGATGCCTAACAATGTCGGGATTTTGGGCAGGGCCTCCACTTTTTCAAGGTTTGTGAATATGCTTGTTGTCTTGTTTGCCGTCAATACTATCCGTTCTCTGTAGGTAACATATCCATTCTTTACCACTTCCAATGAATACGTGCCGGAGTTAATATCTTTTTTAAGCGGGGTAGTACCTATGGTCTGATCGTCAAGAATGACGCGGGCACCGACCGGATAAGATGTGACTTGAAGTTTTCCCAAAGCGTTTATTAGATGCGGGTTGTTGATGGTGGTTGTTTCGAAGGGTTTGATGGTGACGGTGTCTTCCCAGGCCTTTTCGTCTTTTGTCAATTTTACCCTGTACTTTCCCGCAAGAAGCTTTATGTTGGCAGGAGCCAGGGCTTTAAGGTCGCCGTCTATAAACACCTGAACCTTGTCAAACTCAGTTTTAATCTCAAGATCGCCCAAGCCCGTGCTTAAAATAGGTTTCTGAGCGTCCGGTTTCACGGGCAGTGGCGTTCCATTGTTTTGTTTCGCGATTTTATCAACAACATCCAGACATACGGAATGTATTTCCTGAAGAGAATTAGCACTGGTAGTTTCAGATGCTAGAAGTACGCCATTTTCAACGTCAACCATCCTTATGTTTAAGTAATAAACAGATTCGATTTTTGAAAGGCTACCAATAACCATCCATTGTGCATTGAGTATATGTCCTAACTTGACCGCACAATCAGTTGAAGTACAGCCTGTCATCTGGAGCTTTTGCTCTGCCAGGATGCGCTCCATATTTCCTCTCTCAACGATGTGAAAAAGGTCTTCATTAACAAAAGCATCGCGGATAAAATCGGAGACCACGGATGCCTCCATCCCGGATACATTCTTGGCCAATAGGTCGGATACTGCTACGGTAACTTTTTTCTCTTCGCAGTATAGTTGCGCCGAAAGAACTAAAATTGTTACTGGTACGAGTGCAAAAAGCAGCTTTTTCATATACTCCGAAACCGTTCCAGCTTGTGTTTCAAAAAACAAAATCTATTTGTATTATATAATATATTTATAGTTTTTTGTCAACCAAATCTTTCAGCATTAAAGAGCCGTTTATCAGGTCGGCTACCTCGTTGCTTTCCCCTTTGCCGACTTTGATAAAAAATGAGGCTATGCTAAGAGACGTCCTTATCTTAAAGATGTCCACAAGGAGGGAGAAGTCATCTAGCGTTCCTGGCGGCAGGGCCGATGTGTAGGCGTTGAGGAAAACCGAGTCATTAAAAATTTTCAGAATGTCCAGGCGCGACCTGAACTGTGACCTGAACTGCGTCAAAAAATACGCTACCTCGAATGCCGGGTGGAACAGCATGGCGCTGTCAAAATCTATGACGGAGACGTACAGGGTCGAGGGGTCGTGAGTTATATCCTGCCCGATGATGACGTTCTTTGGATGGAAGTCGCCGTGAATGGTGACGCATTGCTGACGGTGCTGCTCTATGACCTCTGGCTCGATCTTGGTTATAAACTCTATCAGTTTAAGCGCCTTATCGGTAAGCGGGTTCCGTGTATCGATGAAGGCTTTTTTATATGACTGGAAACGTTTCTCTTCTCTTGTCATGGAGGACTCGATCTCGTAGGTTTTAAGCTTCAGCGAGTGTAGGGCAGCCAGCCATCTGGCGGTCAATGTAAAATATTTCAAACCCGCCTCCGCGGCGACGTTTGAGATGACATCATACAGGTTTTTTCCCCGCTGGCTCGTTTCGATTATGATGTTCTCGCGTTCGTCAATGTCCAGTATCGCGGGCACTCTCAGGCTGCTTTTTGCTCCGAAACCGCTCGAGTAAAGCGTTTTGACGAGTTTCGTGGTCTCAAGGGCTTTCAGCCACTTATCTTTTTTTTCGTACTTTTTAAGGATTATCCTTTCCCGTTCCTCCGAATCGCCTTTTGTGCCGAACGTTATTTCCGTGACGCTGAGGTTGGAACCGGACTTCGGGATCTCTTTAAAAAATGGTTTTGCGTGGTTGTGTTTCAACTCGGACACAAGCTCTTTCATGGTGACGAAAGGATGGTCGAACTGCGTGGGGATAGCCGAGGCCTTATCGATAGTGTGCGTGTCGCTTCCCGATACCGCGTTGAATTTCAGCCTGTGCCATGTTTTCAGGGCCGTGTAGTTCTCCTTCAACGTGTGGTTAGTGGAAAATATCTCTATGGCGTCGAACTCCGGCCTCAGAAGCCTGTCATCGCCAGGCATAGCGCCGTTCCTGAACGGGTGGGCCCAGACAAGCGCCGCTTCCGGAAAGTTTTTCCTCAGCTCTTCCAGCTTTATAGAACTTCCTATCGTTTCGCCGGCGCCGTAAACAAGCACGTGCCCCGTATCCGTTTCGACTTCCTGGGCCGACAAGAGCAGGAAGCTGTCGCTTATCTCGCTCTGTTGCCTGAGCTCGCTCAGTTCCTGCTGGGTCCACAGGTAGTGGTGCTCCGTGATGACCAGGCCCTGCAGGCCTTTCTCCACGGCGGCCTTTATAAGGTCTACAGGAGAAATTATAGAGCATTTCGAATGTTTGTTAGTGTGAGAATGCATTTCTATTAACATAATACCTCAGAAACCGGATGCTAGATACTAGATCCTAGATACTGGATATAAAGGCAAACAAAACTATTTTTGCAAC
>CAZSIW010000177.1:0-5423 GCA_964606755.1 uncultured Elusimicrobiales bacterium
GGCCATGAAATGATAATCCTTTTTATCGCGTATATAGATGTAGCCCAGTATGAAAAAGAACAGGTTGGGTATGTCCATCGGCTGGGATATGTACCACATGTAAGTCACAGGTAGCAGGGCATAAAAGATCAACACGCCCAGAAGACTTCCTTTTTCGGTGAACCATTTTCTTAAGAATAAGTGAAGGAACAGGCCGCAGAGGAAGGTAAATATAAATCTTATGAAGAGATGCGCCTGCCTTATCGTAGCGCCGGCGTTTACGAACTGCTGTGCCATGTAATAGGTCAGCACCCTGTACTGGATAGGAGCTGGGGCCTTGTTGTTGATCACCTGTTCATGGATCTCCCTGACCTGTTCAGGGAACCTATAATCAAGGAAAAAATCATGAACAACGGTATTGACGCCCGCGATAGCCAGATAAAGGATCAAGATTTTCAGTTTCATTTCTTTTATCCTGTTGTGCCGTATTTTTTTCTATTCTCTATTCTCTTTTCTCTATTCTCTGCCTCTACAGCACAGCGTATGGATCTACATCTATATTTAACAGCACACCCTTGGGTAGATAATAACTTCTTATAGCATGAGCCGCTTCCAAAACCGTTTCGGCGTCGCCTTTTACAAGCACCTGCCACCTGAACAGGCGCTTGAGCTTTATGTGCGCGCATGGTGTGGGCCCGAGCAGTTCTATCTTTTTTTTTGTTGTAGCCATGAACATCAGGAGGTCGTCGTATATCTTGTTTATGCTCTCTATCGCCTTTTCTTCCTTGGCGGCCCTGACCATAATATTGACGAGCCTTGAAAAAGGCGGGTAGTTTATCTGGCGCCTGAAATCTATTTCCTTATTATAAAAAGTCCTGTAGTCATGGTCTTTCGCGGCAAGCATCGCATAGTGGTCGGGATAGCACGTCTGCACTATCACCTCGCCGCCGAGGTCGCTTCTGCCGGAACGGCCCGCGACCTGGGTAATAAGCTGGAATGTCCTTTCGGCTGCCCGGAAATCGGGCAGGTGCAGAGCCGTGTCGGCGTCGATGACACCGACCAGAGTTACCCTGGGGAAATCGAAACCTTTGGAAACCATCTGGGTCCCTATCAGTATGTCGTAGTTCTCGTTTTTGAAATCTTCATAGGCTTTGTGATATACGTCCTTTTTCGCGGCGGTGTCCCTGTCTAATCTAAAAACCTTCGCCTGAGGAAAAAGTTTTATGAGCTCTGCCTCCACCTTCTGCGTGCCTATGCCAAACACAGACAGGTCTGTGTTCTTGCAGGTCGGGCATACCGCTGGCCAATCGTGTTTGTAGTTGCAGTAATGGCACTGCAGGTTTTCTCCTACCTTGTGGTAAACAAGGGAAACACTGCATCTGGGGCATTCCCAGACGTTCCCGCATTTCGGACAGGTGATGCCGGGCGAAAACCCGCGGCGGTTTAAGAATATTATGGCCTGCTCGCGCTTGGCCAGGGTTTTCGTTATAGCCTCATGAAGAGGCCGGGTGATCATCCTGTATTTTGTTCTTATCGGTCTTAGGTCTATAAGCTCTACGGGTGGAAGAGCGCGTGAATCGACCCTCTCGTGCATCTCAAGGAGGGTGTATTCCCCGGTCTTTGCGCGCCAGTAGGTCTCAAGCGAAGGGGTCGCCGAACCGAACACGCATACCGAAGCGGAAAGCTGAGACCTTTTAACGGCAACCTCTCTGGTGTGGTATGCCGGCTTCTGCTCCTGCTTGTATGTGGGCTCGTGCTCTTCATCAACGATTATGAGGCCGAGCTCCCTGAAAGGCGCAAATACAGCCGAGCGGGCTCCGAGCATTATCTTAATTTTTCCCTGCCTGGCCGCTTCCCAGGTCCAGAATTTCTCGGTCACGGTCAGTTTGGAGTGCCACACGCCGACGCCCCCCGGGAAACGTTTGCGGACTATGTTTATGAACTGCGGAGTAAGGGATATTTCCGGGAGAAGATAGATGGCCGACCTGTTAAGCTCAAGCGCCTTTGCCATGGCGGCGAGATAAACCTCGGTCTTGCCGGAGCTTGTGACTCCGTGCAGTACGAACGTGCCGTACTCTTTTGATACGATCTTTCCTTCGATGCTGTCTAAGGCGGTTCTCTGGGTTGGCGTAAAAACGGGCGGGCGGCTGGGCTCGGGAAGGACAGTGTTCTCGCTTTCCGCCTGAGCTCTTTTGGGTATCTGTATCCTTATCGGCACTATCGCTCCGAGCGCCTCGCCAAGCGAGCAAAGGTACTGGTAGCTGATCCATCTGGCAAGTTCCAGAGTCCGCTGATCGAAAACGGGTTCGTCGTCTATCACGCCCGCTATCGGTTTGACATCACGTACAGGCGAGCTTTCAGTAAGAGCGGTGACAAAACCGGGGATGTGCTTGCTTCCGAAGGGCACTGTGACCCTTGACCCGGGTTTTATTTTATCTTTAAGGTGTTCAGGTATCGAGTAGTGGAACGCTTTGTCGAGGGGTAAAGAGAGGACGACTTCTGCAAACATATCTTGTTTTGTATCCATTTATTCTTTGACTTAAGGTGTTCAATTTTAAATTTGAGATTTGAAATCTGAAATTTGAAATTCCGCCGAAGGCGGACTATTCCTTCATAAGGCTCATGAGCTTTTTCATGTCGTTCCAGACATCTTTCTTCAAAGAGGGGTCACGCAGGAGAGCCGCCGGATGATAAGTCGGCATTACCGGCACACCCCTGTACTCGCGAAACTCGCCGCGCACCTTGCTGATGCCGGTTTCGATCTTAAGGAGCGCTTTCGTCGCGCTTCCACCAAGAAGACATATGAATTGCGGTTTTATTATGTCTATCTGGGCGTCCAGATAAGGCGTGCACGCCTCGACTTCCTCCGGCTGAGGGGGCCTGTCGTTGCCCCGTTTCTCCGGGTCGGACGGGTCTATCATGGGGTGGCACTTCACAATATTCGCGATAAAAACGTCGCTTCGTTTAAGGCCCATCGCCTCTATGATCTTTGTCAAAAGCTGGCCGGCCCTGCCTATGAAAGGAAGACCCTGGTGGTCCTCATCGAAACCCGGACCCTCACCTATGAATAACAGTTTAGCTTTCGGGTTACCGTCTCCTGGAACGGCCGTAAGCCTGGATTTTCCAAGCGGGCACTTGCGGCATCCCTGTATAGTTTTATGCAGTTCTTCAAGCGTCATGCCCGCCGCGATCTTAACTTTTTGCTGAGCTCTTTTCGGCTTCACGAACTCGGTCTCCCCCCACTCCTTTTCTTCCTCGACATATTTTTTTATGAGTTTGGTTACCTTAGAAAGCTGAGAGCGCTTCATTTATTATCCTTTCGGCGGCGATTCTTTTGTCGGTATTTTTCAACACAACGGACGAACCGTCCTGCCTGATCAACTCTATCGAAGTCCTGTCTTTTCCTATGACGCCCGGGGCGTTAGCTACTATAAAGTTAAGATGTTTTTCTTCAATTTTTTTTCTGGCGTTTTTCGCGATATCGGAGGACTCGAGCGCGAAACCGGCGACTATCCTCTCGTTTTTGTTGCGGCCGGCCCAGCCGATTATGTCCGGGTTTTCCACGAGCCTTACAACAAGCCCCTTGCCGCTTTTTTTGATCTTCTGCTTTTTTACCAGAGAAGGCCTGTAATCGGAAACCGCCGCGGCGCCTATCATGACATCACAATTCTTGAATATTTTCTTGACCTTTTTAAGCATATCAAGCGCGGTCACTACCTTCAAGACCCTCACGCCAGCCGGATACTCGATGTCAACTGGCCCGGTCACCACCGTTACGTCGCAGCCCTTTTTCAGGGCAGCTCTGGAGAGCTCACATCCCATCTTGCCGCTGGAGGCGTTCGAAATGTACCTGACGGGATCAATGTATTCCCTTGTCGGGCCGGAGGTTATCAAGACCTTAATCTTTTTCATTCTTAAAAACTTACTTTTGGCACGGTTTTTGCTGCTTCTTCGGCTTTAAAATACACGTCCTTTTTCTGGAAATTGAACATGCCGGCAATTATATTGGAAGGAAAACTTCTTATGGTGATGTTGTATGCCTGAACGACCTCATTGTAACGCATACGCTCTACCGCTATCCTGTTCTCGGTGCCGGCCAGCTCGTCCTGCAGCCTTATGAAATTCTCGTTGGCCTTGAGGTTCGGATAATTCTCGACTACCATGAGAAGCCGTGAAAGCGCGCCCTCGATCTCGTTGTTGGCCTTAATCTTCTCGCCTACGGTCTTTGCTCCGCCCAGCTGCGCCCTTGCTTCGGCGAGCTTTTCAAATATCTCTTTTTCGTGAGCGGCATAGCCCTTAACCGTATTTACAAGGTTGGGGATAAGGTCGTTCCTTCTCTGCAGCTGGTTTTCCACCTGCGCCCAGGACGCGGTTACGCTTTCATTCAGCGTAACAAGGTTGTTGTAACTTGAAACAGCCGTACCTATTATAATGATCCCTAAAAGAACGACTACACCCAACACAATCCAAAATGCCTTCATTGTCTCCTCCTGATATACATCATTTCAAAACCGCACACCGTGCGGTTTTTTGATAAACATATTGAAAAACAAATCAAAATATGATAATTTTTCAGAAACCGATTGAATTTTCAATACATTTTTATTCAAAAAATTTGCATTGAAAATTCAACACGATTTTGAGCGAATTTTAGCACTCGCTCAACGAGTCAACATATTCCTCAACCTTCTGTATCTCGCTCACATACCCTATGAACAGGTCTTTGACAACATGTTTACCTTTGGCTGAGTCTTTCTTAATGCCGATTATAGTTTCAAAAATGCCTTTCTGCAGGCCAACCTTCTCTTCCCACACCTTGAGAGCGCCGGCATTATCGAGCGGCGTCTCACAGACCAGGCGCGCCGAGTGCCTGAAAAGCACAAGAACGGAAGACACCGAGCTTTTCAACGCCTCAGCAAGTCTTTTTTCATCATCCGAATATAGCGCAAAAGACCTGCGCAGGTTGAGCACCTTGCTCTTAAGCTCGAACTCGCACTGATGGCGCAGGTTCTTGTTCTCTATGGTTATACCCGCGAACACATCTTTGCCGTAAAGAACTTTCCTTGATACAAGTATATCGTTGAACTCTACAGGAAAAACATCGGTTGACCTTATAAGCTCGTGCTCCGAAAAAAACAGCGGGGGATGGTTGCCCGCCTTCGCCCAGCTCGCCGTATCTTTAGCGAGGCGTCCTATAGCTTCAAGGTCTGGTTTGGAAAGAACCACCATTAGGTTGAAATCAGAATTTTTTGTCTCGTAGTCAAAATCAGACACCCGTGAGCCGTACAATATCACAGAGACCAAATCCGTTCCGAAAACATTTTTCAAAGCTTCAAGATACTCGGTTAAAATTTTCATAAAAACCTCTTTTAGTTATAAGTCATAAGTGGTAAGTCGTAAGTAACACCTTAATGTCTTTGCCTTTACTTACAGCTTATGACTTA
>CAZSIW010000178.1:0-5422 GCA_964606755.1 uncultured Elusimicrobiales bacterium
CACAATTTTGACTGATTAACCGGCGCTCCGGTGTGGCTGTTTGCGTCGTGAACGGTTAGGAAGGGTGCTAGGAAAAAGCGACGGGGTGTTATTTGCCCTGGAGCTGTTTAACGGCTTCAAGTTCAACGCCCAGCGCGAACTTTTTTGCCCCGGCCTGTTTTGCGATGTCCATCACCTGGATGACGTAATCGTATTTGGCGTTCTTGTCGGCCTTGACCACTACCGGCGGGTTGGAATAATTGAGTATCTTTGCCATCAGGTATGTTTTGAGGCCGGACATTTCCACTCTCTTATCATTTATAGTGATGCCGCCGTTGGCGTCTACCACTATGACTATGCTCTTATCAGTTTCGGCATCGGCCTGTTTGATCGTTGGCATCTCTATCTTAATCCCGTGATGGACCAGAAGGGGGGTTGTTATCATGAATATGATAAGTAGCACCAGCACAACGTCCGTAAAAGGGGTTATGTTGATCTCCGCCATCAGTTTTGCGCGTTGTCTCGGCAGTCTCATGTTAATTGCCCTTGCTCGTCAGGGTGTCCAAAATTTCCGAGGAGCAGTATTCCATCTCGGTAACGAAGTTGTCTATCCTTTTAATGAAGTAGTTGAATGCCATAACGGCGGGTATAGCGACCATTAGGCCCGTGGCCGTGCAAACCAGCGATTCTGAAACGCCGCCTATTACCACTGATATGCCGCCAGAACCCACGGACGCAATATTGTGGAACGACCTGACGATACCTAGCACCGTGCCGAAAAGCCCTATGTAGACCGCAATGTTGCCGATAGTTCCCACTATGCTGGTGTAGCGCTCAAGCACGATAGTTTGGAGCATTATCTCTCTTTCCATTGCCCCTGATATGGCTTTTTCATCGTGCCCGTATTTCTTCAGTCCCATTTTTACCACGGAACAAAAAGGCGCGCTTTCTTTTTCGCACAGCCTGATGGCACCGTCAACTGAGCCCTTGCCTATCTCAGCCAGGACTTTCGGCATGAACTGTGACCGTTTGAGCTTTGACTTGACGTAGTACGATTGTACCCGTTCAAGTATTACCGCTATAGAAACGACCGAGCACAGCAGGAGTATGTACATGGTGAACCCGCCGAGCCGGAATATTTCCAGTATTGATTTTCCTTCGAACATTTTCGTCCTCCCTTGATTGGTGCGCTTATACGCTATCCTGTCTCGTAATAATACAAAAAATAATATTTTTTTACAATGGAGCTCGGTCGGGGGAATGTTGCCCTGAGAATTTCAGAAATTATGAAGTTTGCGAAATCCGGCGGGCGTATAAAGACAGGGTTCTGTCATTAAATGTGGAATTTGTTTATTTCGTTCTTTAGTTTGTCTACCTGCCCAAGGAGGGTCATTATGTTGTTGGATATCTCGGTTACAGCGGCTGTTTGCTCTTCTGTGCCTGCCGATATTTCTTCGGAAGACGCTGCGGTCTCCTGCGACACGGCGGCGATTTGTTCTACCTGTTTGGCAACGGACTGTATGATCTCTACAATATTTTTGTAACCTTCCTGCATGCTGTTGATAAGGCCGGCGGTTGAATTGAACTCGTTTAGCGACTCGTTGGACGAGGCGACTACATTACTTGTGTCATCCCCGATCTCTTTTATAACTTCGGAGATCTTTACCGCGGACTGCGCCGAGGATTCAGCCAGCTTTCTCACCTCGTCGGCCACTATTGCGAACCCGCGTCCGCTTTCACCCGCGCGAGCGGCCTCGATGGCCGCGTTCAGCGCCAATAGGTTTGTCTGGTCAGATATCTTCGTTATAATCCCCACCATCTCGGTGATCTTTTTTGATTTGTGCTCAAGATTGACTATGGATGCGTTTGTGTTTTGTATGGTTATCTTTACGGTGGCAAACTTTCCTATCACACTGCCGATGCTGGTGCTGCCTGTCTCTACCAGGATGTTCGCTTTCTGGATAAGGGAAGATATCTCCTGTGTTCCCCTTGCGACCTGAGTGGTGGCTGTGGCTATCTGAGTGATGGAGTTTTGGATCTGCTGCATCGTCTGGTCTACCTGCTTTGTGGTCTGAGCAACGCTGTTTGCCGAGTCATGGGTGATCTCGGAGAGGGTTATAAGTTCTTTTACGAGCGTTTTGAGATTATTAGTCATTATCGCGAACGCCTTTGATAGCACGTTCTTGTCAGATGAGTGAATTACCACCGTAAGGTCATTATTGGATATCTTCTCGGCGACGGAGGCAAGTTCCTTTAAGTTTTTCGTCATCAGGCCGAATGCTTCGCCCAGTTCGCCCCGAATTACATTGTTCAGTGCCGGATCGTTCAACTCGTCGCTGGCTATTCTTTTGGCCTGGATAGTCAGCTTTCTTAGTTCCGACTGCATTGTCGCGAACGCAGCCGCGAGATCTCCGGAACACAATTGTTCTACTTTCGCTGCCTCGATAAGAGACAGGCCGGTTTTTAACTTGTTTTCCGTGACGTCGGATCCCAGCTTTCCCTGGGCGACCGATTCGGCCGACAAAAGGAGAATCTTTAAATTAGTAAGCATCAGGTTGAAGCTGGCCGTAAGCTGTCCTATCTCGTCAGTCGAGCCAACCGCAATTTCGTTTTGTGAGAGGTCTCCTGCCGCGACTTTCTGCATAATGTCGGTAATATTCTTGATCGGCGCCGACAATTTGCGCGCGGCATAAAAACCTATCAGGGTGGCGATGAGAACGATCACCAGCAACGCGGCTATGATCTTTGTGCGCAGAGACGAGATCTCTGCCTGAAGGTCGTCCATGTAGAGGCCGGTTCCTATTACCCAGCCCCAGGGCTGGTAACGTTTCACGAAAGCTATTTTGGGAACGCCCTGTTTTCCCTCATACTTTGGCCAGGAATACTCAACGAAGCCTCCCGCTTGGCTCTGGCTGGCATTTACAAATTCCACGAATATATGTTTGCCGTACACGTCAATATAGTTGGTTTGGTCCAGTCCTTCGAGCTCGGGTTTGTACGGGTGCATTACCAGCCGGTACTGGAGATCGTTGATCCACACGTATTCTTTTCCAAGATAACGCGCTACCCTGAGGTCTTCAATCGCTCTTTTCTGGGCTTCATTCAACGTCATCAAGCCGGATGCTGCTTTTTCATCGTAGTTTTTTATGAGACTGTAAGCAAAATCGATTATGCTTTTGAGGTTGTCGCGTCTTTTCTCGTATATTTGTTTTTCAACGGTGGGGACCACATAAGCAATGGAAACGAGGAATACGGGGAAGATAATGATTATGATCAAACCGGCAAGCTTGGCGAAAATATTCCAATCTTTGATTTTTTTTATTTTCAAATCGATTTCTCCGGTAATTTTAGCTACATTATTATAGTATTTAAATCTCGATGTTTCAAGCTGCTGACTAAATTACGGAACACGCTTGACAAACCGAAACGATTTGTATATAATCCATATTTGTAATCATTACAAACAGGATCTTATGAAATCTTCAAAAGAGCTTTTGATCTCAAAGGGTGTTAAGCCGACCTTCCAGCGGCTGAAGATATACAAATATCTTCATGACAATAAAAAACATCCGACCGTGGACGAGATATACCGTGTTCTGGTCAAAGACATTCCGACCATGTCCAAGACGACGGTGTACAACACCTTGAACATGCTGGTAAAAAAAGGACTGATATCGGCCGTGAATATCACGGGAACTGAGGTCAGGTTCGACGGCGAGATGACTGGCCATCATCATTTTTTGTGCGAAAAATGCGGAAGGGTGATCGATATAGCGATAGAGTGTCCAGTCTGCAACGAAAAAGAGATACAGGGGCACAAAATAACTGAGCTTCATGGATACTTCAAGGGTGTCTGCGGCTCTTGCAGGAAAAAAAATGATTGAAAACAAAGGCAACAAAGAGCTCATAAAACTGCTTAATCAGGCTTTTAATGTTGAATGCAATGATACGTTTTTGTACAGCAGGGAAGCAGAACTGTTTAGAAAAAAAATAAAAAACGGTGCGGAAGTGGCGGCTAAGTTTGAGAAACTGTCGAATACAGAGCTGAGGCACGCGGACAGGGTCGCTATGGAAATAATAAATCTCGGCGGGTCGCCAGTGTGGGATTATGAACTGGCAAATGACGGGGGAAGCCTGAGGACCCGCCTCAAGATGCATCTTGATAAAGAATTATATATGTACAATTGTTATGACAGTCTGTTAAAATACGATCTGGACGACAATTTTGCCATTACACTGAAAGGCATAAGGGAAGATGAAAAAGAACATATCCGGCTGATAACAGAATTGTTAAAGGGTTTAAGATGAAACAGGTTTATCTCGATAACCAGTCAAATACAAGAGTGGATGAGCGCGTATTGGAAGAGATGCTTCCCTTTTTTAAAGAGAACTACGGGAACGCCCAGAGCATACACTTCATAGGCGCCGTATCAAAAGACGCTGTCGATAAGGCGCGAAATCAAGTAGCGGCTTTCATAGAGTGTGCAGAGGGTGAGATATATTTTGCCTCCTGCGGCTCGGAGTCGAACAATCTCGCGGTCAAGGGGGTCGCTGACGCTTATAAAAACAAGGGTAAACACATAATTGTATCAAGCATAGAGCATTTTTCGGTGCTTAATTCTGTCAAAAGGCTGTGCCAGCAGGGTTTTGAGGTGTCCTACGCGCCTGTCGAAAACAATGGGGTTTTGCAGATAGAGGAACTGAAAAAATTGATCAGGAAGGACACCATCCTCGTGTCAATCCAGCTGGCTAACACCGAAATAGGAGCGGTTCAGGATATAAAAGCGATAAGCAGGATAGTAAAAGATAAGAATATTATTTTTCATACGGATGCCGTGGCAGCCGCGGGTTTACTGCCTATAGATGTCAACGAGCTCGGGGTGGATCTTCTGACATTTTCCAGCTCCCAGATATACGGCCCGAAAGGCGCAGCCGCACTCTATGTAAAAAAGGGCGTAAAGATAACCCCCCAGATCGATGGCGGCGTTCAGGAGAACGGCAGGCGCGCCGGCACAGAGAACGTTCCCGCGATAGTTGGTTTTGGCAAGGCCTGTGAGCTCGGCAAAGCGGAAATGCAGGAAAGTGTGGCAAAAATGACGCGCCTTCGCGACAGGCTGATAAGCGAGCTTCCGAAAAGGATAGAGTTTATTTACCTGAACGGCCATCCCGAGAAAAGGCTGGCCAACAACGTCAATTTTTCAGTGGAGTTCATAGAGGGCGAGGGTATATTCCTGCTTTTGGACGGCAAGGGAATATGTGTTTCCAGCGGCTCCGCGTGCGCATCAAAAGCGTTGAAGATGTCGCACGTGCTTACGGCGATAAACGTCGACACCGCGGTGGGGCAGGGTTCTATACTGATGAGCCTTTCTAGGTATAACACGGAAGATGAAATAGAGTATGTGCTCAACGAGTTCCCGGCGGTCGTCAAAAAGCTCAGGGACAT
>CAZSIW010000179.1:0-5405 GCA_964606755.1 uncultured Elusimicrobiales bacterium
TATGAAATTTAGTATATTGTTTTTTGCCGTTTTGTTGGCTAATGGAGTTCTGTTTGCTCAAGACAAGGATTCAAAAGTGTTCTACGCAGGCGGTCCGGCAAATGTCAGAGAGGTAGCTTTGACTTTCGATGACGGTCCCGGCCCGAACACCGATAAAGTGCTTGCATTGCTTGATAAATATAACATTAAGGCTACGTTCTTTATGGAAGGCCAGCTGGTCGCGATGAGGCACGACATTGTCAAAAGGGTCACTCAGAAAGGCCATGAGATCGGCGGACATTCCTGGAGCCATCCCGATTTTTATCATTATAAGGGCCAGGACTACAGGGAAAAACTTCAGAAAGAGATCGACATGACCCAAAATGCTTTCAAGGCTTTAGGCATGAAGCCGAAGCTGATGCGCATGCCCTATGGCTATGTTAAAGACTGGGTAAAGGAAATAGCCAGGCAGAACGGCCTTATATTGATAAACTGGGGATTCGGCTGCGACTGGACAAATAAGTCAAAGGAAGAAATCGCCGACGCATATGTTAAACATATTGGTCCCGGTATGATCTTTCTTATGCATGACGGGGGGAGTAAGAGAGAAAAAACTCTTTACACTCTGCCTATATTGATCGAAGAGCTGAAGAAAAAGGGATATAAATTCGTAACGATCAGCGAAATGCTGGGTTTTGATCAAGGCGACAAAAAGTAGTATCGGAAGGGCGGTCCGAATTGCAGATGAAAAATAACAGTTATCTGAGATCTATCGCTAAGATGATCGACCATTCACTGTTGCATCCCGCGTTCACCGACGCTGAAATAATAAGCGGTTGTAATACTGCGGTTGAATACGAAGTGGCCTCTGTGTGTGTTAAACCTTATTCGATCGAGTCTGCAAAAAAGATAGTTGATGGGACTTCTGTCGCTGTCTGTGCCGTGATCGGATTTCCTCACGGGAACAGCACGACTGAAATCAAAGTCGCGGAGACGCTAGATGCGATAAAAAGAGGAGCAACTGAAATAGACATGGTTGTTAATGTCGGTAAGGTCTTAAGCGGGGAGTGGGAGTTCGTACAGCGTGAAATATTATATTGTAACATGGCCTGCGAAAAGAACGGGGCATTGTTAAAGGTCATATTCGAGACCGATTATTTGAAAGATGACCATATTGTAAAACTTTGCGGGATATGTTCCCTTGTCAAGCCGGCATTCGTAAAAACGTCAACGGGATACGGTTTTGTAAAAAAGGAAAACGGGGATTACAATTACAGGGGGGCTACGGAATACAACGTTAAATTGATGAGAGCACACTGTGATCCGAATATCCGAATAAAAGCTGCCGGCGGTATAAGAACCTATGACGATCTCCTTAAGTTCAAACAGCTGGGAGTTTCCCGGATAGGAGCGACCGCAACAAAATGCATACTGGAAGAAGCAGAAAAAAGAACAAAAGATATTGAAAAATAAATCAGTTTGACAAGAAATCAATCTTTCGTGCTCCAATGGATTAAGTGGAGAGGTGGCCGAGTGGGCCGCAGCGTAACGAATAAGGAGCGCATGGTTTGCGGCGGGGTACCAGTTGCCGCAAATAGGCCGCAACGAGGTATGGCACGGGTGAGCGGCGGCGCGAACCCAGGCACGAAGGGGAGAGAACAAAGAAGTTGTAAAATAAGCTGGTGAGCGCCCCGGGGAAGAAGCCGGAGGCGCCTGCAAAGCAGAACTAAAATAAAAGTCAGATCAAAGAACGTAAGTAGTGCACAAAATGGAGAGGTGGCCGAGTGGTTGAAGGCGCCGGTCTCGAAAACCGGTATACCCTTTCGGGTATCGCGAGTTCAAATCTCGCCCTCTCCGTTTTTTCTTTTTGGAGAGGGAGCGGGCAAACTGCTTTGCCCGCGTCGGGATTTGAAGACCGCAGCGATGTGCGAGTTTGCCCGAAGGGCAAGGCGAGCACCGCGAGGGGCGGGCTGCGAGAATCCGCCGGCAGGCGGATTACTTGTAGCAAAATCTCGCCCTCTCCGTTTTTTCTTTATGGAGATGGAGCGGTAAAACTCTTTGACAGAGCCAGGATTTAAAGACCACAATCTGTCCACAAAATTATCAAACATAAAAATGGTTTAAAACCTAATAAGTAATTGAAAATTATCTCTCAAATTGTTTGTTTTAAGTGTTTTGAATTATTTCTCTTGACAAAACACTCAAAATCCTTTATAAATATTATTATCCACTTGTACTGATTTGTATTAATTATCAATCAAAAATGAGTAAGAAAGCATTCGGAACTTACGAAATTGCTAATATCTGTGATGTCACTCCTTCCACGGTGGGTAATTGGATAGAGAAGGGGTTGATTCCTACGTTTACAACAGGTGGCGGCCATAGAAGAGTTTGGACTGACGACTTGGTCAAATTTCTGCATGCACATAATATCCCTATCCCTGATGCCTTAAAAAACATAGAGAATCCTAAAATTCTTATAGTTGATGATGAAGAGCATATAAGGAAACTTATAAGCCGCAGCTTGAAAAAAACGTATCCTGATGTTGAAATACACGAAGCGGCTGATGGGTTTGAAGCGGGCCAGAAGCTGGCGACAATAGTTCCTTTTCTTGTATTGCTCGATCTGAAGCTGCCAGGCATGGACGGATTTAAGGTGTGTGAACTGATAAGGAACAGCACTAAGCTGAAATCAGTGAAAGTGCTTGCCATTTCAGGGCATAATACAGAAGAATACAGGGCCAGGTCTTTAGCTTCAGGGGCTGATGATTTTCTTGGGAAACCATTTTCTGTACTAGAGTTAATGGAAAAGATCACCAAACTTACCGGGTTTAGGAAAACGCCCTAATTTGGAATAATTTCCCTGCCTAAATGTTGAATAGAACTTATGGTAAATAATATGATGACAGATATTAACACGGAAGATGTAAAACTTGATGCCAACGAAATAAAGGTGCTCGTTATTGATGATGAACAGGGTATCAGGGACCTGTTGTCATACGAGTTGAAGATGAAAAGTTATCTGGTTTCTACTGCCGTGGATGGGATGGATGGGGTCGAACAATTTAAAAAAGGTAATTTCAATATTATTATAAGTGATATCAAAATGCCGAAACTAAGCGGGCTGGAAGTGCTGGAGGAAGTAAAAAAGATCGATCCGCGCGTCGAGGTTATTATGACGACCGGTTTCGGCACGATCGATATGGCTGTTGAAAGTATGAAGAGGGGCGCGTACGATTTTATAACCAAACCGTATAACCTCAATGAGCTTTTCTCTCGTCTCGAGAAAGCGGTCGAGAAACAGACCCTTAGCTCCGAGATTGTTTCTCTGAAAGAGCTTAACCGTCTTAAATCGGAGTTCCTGGCTAACACAAGCCATGAACTGAGAACACCGATGAACGCGATAATCGGATATGCGTCACTTTTGTTGGACAGGGTATACGGGACTTTGACCGAGAAACAAGAGTGGGCCCTGAAAAGAATGAACGCGAATGCAAACAATCTGCTTCAGCTCATAAACAATATATTGGATGTGTCAAAGCTTTCTGCTGGCAAAGTCCAGCTTTTTCTCGAAGATCTCTCGCTTAATGAAGTGGCCCAGGAAGTTGTCGATATGATGGACGCCCTGGCCCGGGAAAAGCAAATCTACCTGAATTTTAATATCGAAGAAAAAATAGTTTTCAGAAGCGATAAGACCAGGATAAAACAGGTTTTGATAAATCTGTTGGGTAACGCAATAAAGTTCACCCAGACCGGCGGCGTAACTCTGGACATAAAACTGGTAAAAAGCGGCGACGTATCAAGGAGAGATAGTGTAAAAATAAAGGTGTCCGATACAGGCATAGGCATAAAACCTGAGTACGTAAACGTGATCTTTGAGGAGTTTAGGCAGGCTGACGCTTCCACCACACGCCGTTACGGCGGGACGGGGCTTGGTTTGTCTATTGTAAAAAAGTTAGTCGGAATACTCGAAGGCAGTATTACGGTCGAAAGTGTTCCTGATAAAGGGTCAACATTTTTAGTAACCTTGCCGGTCAAAACAACCAAACAAGAGGCTGTAGAACAGGAATCTCATCTGAACCAGGCAATCCTGGGATTGTCAGGACGTCAACCAAGGGTAGTAATACTGATAGACGATGACCCCGAAGTGCACAAACTGTTCAAAGACAGTCTAATGAATACTCACTATACCCTTGTCAGCGCCCTGAACGGTGATGAGGGGATATCTCTGGCGAAACAATTCAAACCGTTCGCCATCTTCCTTGATATTCTAATGCCAAAACGTGATGGCTGGTCAGTCCTTCAGAGTTTAAAAGACGATCCGGGAACCTGGGACATACCTATAGTGATATCGTCTATTATCGAAAATAAAAATCTTGGATTTTCTTTAGGTATCAATGATTATATAGTAAAACCATTCGTAAGGAAAACGCTCATAGAAAAGCTCGAGCAGTTGAAAATAGAAAAGAATATGAAGATTGTCATAGTAGAAGACGAAAAAGATCTGAACAGTATGATGGATATGTTGTTGAGAAAGGACGGCTATGAAAACATATTATCCGCGAATAACGGAAGAGAAGCTGTAGAATTAATAAAACTGAAAAAGCCTGACATAGTCCTTTTGGACCTCATGTTGCCGGAATTGAGCGGTTTTGATGTGGTGGAATCCATACAGCTCGATCCGGAGCTTTCCGGCACTAAAATTATCGTTATAACCGCTAAGACACTGACTGACGAAGAGATCGATAAACTTAATAAAAGAGTGGATCTTATAATTCAAAAAGGGTCGAGCGATATTAAGACAATTCTTGCGAAGTTGCGCGAGAAACTCAAGAGTTTTTCCAGTGCAGACCAGGGTGGCGTATGAAGCCGCTGAAGTGAGGAACGTATGATAAAAATTCAAAAAAACAAGGCCGACATCAAAGTGCTTGTAATAGACGATGAACAGGGCATACGGGACTTGTTGACCTATGAGCTCAGTTCGCTGGGGTACAAAGTTCTTTCTGCGCAGGATGGCGAAGAAGGAGTGAGGCTTGTAAGAGAAAATGACATCAATATTGTTATAAGTGATATAAAGATGCCGAAAATGGATGGCATAAGAACGCTTGAGGAAATAAAGAAAATAAACCCTGATATTGAGGTCATAATGGCTACAGGGTTCGGGACAATAGACACTGCGGTTGCATCGATGAAGAAAGGCGCTTATGATTTTGTCCAAAAACCATTTAATATCAGCGAGATCGTAGAGCTTGTTGAGAAGGCTTTGGAAAAGGCAGAGCTAAAATCGCTTATAGCCCTCTATGAAACGTCCAAGGCAATATTTGCCGCCATTAAGCTGGAAGAACTGCTGCCGGTTCTTGTCAAAATATCGATCGATCTCTTAAAGGCAGACGACGTGTCAATAATGTTGATGGACGAAAATAAAA
>CAZSIW010000180.1:0-5353 GCA_964606755.1 uncultured Elusimicrobiales bacterium
AGGGAGTGTTCCTTGAAGTTAAGAATGCTCTGGCCAGGCTGAACTCCGCTAAAATATTCCACGGCATATCAATAACGGTCACACGTAAGAATTTTGATTCCGTCACAAGCGACGCATTCGTGCGTTCTTTCATTAAGGACGGCTGCAGCCTGTTTTTCTTTATTGAGTATACCCCCATAGATGAAAAGAGCATGGAGCTGGTGCTTACCGAACAACAGCGGGATGCGATGCACGTGCTGACGGATAGCTTCCGCCTGATATACAAGGGCCTGTTCGTGACGTTCCCCGGCGACGAGAGGGAATACGACGGCTGTCTTGCCTCCGGGCGCGGATTCTTCCATGTGGCATCCGACGGTAGCCTCGAGCCCTGTCCGTTCGCCCCGTATTCTGACAGGAATATAAGAGATATGTCTCTGAAAGAGGCCCTGGCTTCGCCTCTTTTGTCCGCAATTAGAAAAAACCACAAGCATCTGGAAGAGTCGGGCGGCGGCTGCACGCTCTGGAACAACAGGGAATGGGTTAACTCTCTGGTCAAAACACCCAGCAATAAGTAACCACTAAAATCAACTTCCTGCTATCTTACTCTAATCTCAGATAACATCCAGAGAATATTTCACCGGCCAGTTGTTGTCATCCCCGAGGGTTTAATCGGGGATCCATAAATGTCCGTCAAAGTCTGGATCCCCGATAACACAATTCGGGGATGACAGGCACCTTATCTGAGGATCAGGGGTTCCTTCCGATCATTTCGCTTTGAATAACCGTTAATTAATTGTATAATAATACCCAATGATAGCGTTCCTGAACTGGCTAAACTATCTATTCGGTTTTTCAATGCCTTTTTCGCATATTGGCGGGTACGTGACGTCCGGGCTGGCGTTCCTCGTATCCTGGTACTATTGGAAAAAGGTGCGAAAGGATACTTTTTTTCTCTGGCTCAGGATTTTGATGATATATGGGTTCATCAGGGCTATATTTTCAGCCCAGTCAAATGTCGGACTTTCGACCATGCTCGGTTATATGTCGCACTGGTTCTGCCCGTTCATCCTCGGTTATGCCGTTTCTGAAAAAGCGGCTTTAAAAAGATCATTTTATGCTTACTATATCACCTTTGTCGTACTGATAATGCTTTCGGTCCTCGCCTTTTTCGGATATTTCAAACCTATTTTCGGTCAATTCCAGCTTGTCTACGACGGCCTGTTGAAAGGAGGGCGATCACATATAGCGCTCGGAGCTATCCTTCTAACGCTCTCGATGTTCTCCCTCGGGCAGGCGGTTTTTAACACGGAACACGACAAACTCCGAAGGATCGGTTTCGGGTTCTTTTCTATCTTCCTGTTAAGTTCGATAATTTTGACCGGCTCGAGAGGCTATTATATAGCGGCCGCCCTGACTCTAACGCTTGTTGCCGTTGTGTGGGTCTTCTATCTCAAACCAGTCAAAAAACGTTTCATGCTGCTGGGCTTTGTCGTAATTGCCACGCTGGTTTACGGGGCGTATTTCAAAGTCCCGTTGATAAGGTACAGGCTGGGCGAGGTAGGCGCGAGAGCCTCGAGCGTTGCCGACAGGGTATGGCTCTACAAGATCGCCGTTAACGAAATAAAAACAAGGCCGGTTTTTGGATATGGACCCGGACAGGCGGTTATGCAAAGGAGCTTTTTTGAGATAATCCCTCCGGAAAAAGCGTACGTGAAGGAGTTCGGGCATTTACATTCGTTCTATCTCCATTTCGCCGCCGACTTCGGGCTTCTCGGGCTGTCACTGTTCTTTGTGATGATATTCGTGGGTTTGCGCGAGGTCTGGCAGGTGTTCGTCGCCTCTGATACTTTTGTAAAAGCCATGGCTTTCGGCCTGTTCTTCGCGCTCATCGGCGTAATGCTCGGCGACACCATGGACACTCTTCTGCGGGGTCCGGGCGTCGCGATGGAACTTTTCTGGTTTACGGGCATGCTGCTCGGTACAAGGAGGATGGAGTGAAACTGGGCGGAGTAAGCATTATCAGGAACGGCGTTAAGCTCGGCTACCCGTTCGTCGAATCGATAAGGTCCATCCTTCCCATATGCGGCGAATTCATAGTCGGTGTGGGTGATTCCGAGGATGAAACGAGAAAAAAGATCGAAGAGATAAACGATCCACGTGTACGAATAATAGACTCGAAGTGGGACACAGCCAACAGGAGCGGCGGGACCGTGCTCTCCCAGCAGACGAATATAGTTTTGAAGATGTGCATGGCTGAGTGGGCGTTTTACCTTCAGGCGGACGAGGCCGTGCACGAAGACGATTTTGAAAAAATAATGGGCGCCATAGCTTATGCCGAGAAGCACCCCGAGGTAGACGGCATTGCTTTTAATTACCTGCATTTCTACGGGAGCTATTTCACGGTGCAGACCGGCAGGAACTGGTACAGGCAGGAGGTAAGGATCGTAAGGAATAAACTGGGCATAGAGTCTCACGGTGACGCTCAGGGGTTCAGGAAAAACGGCCAGAAAATAAAGGCCATAGATTCCGGCGCGAGGATATTTCACTACGGCTGGGCCAGGCCGCCCGATATAATGCTCGACAAGATAAAATCTTTCCACAAGTTCTGGCACGACGATGCGTGGATAACTAAGAACTGTAACAGCGAAAAGGCGAACGACTATTTTTCCGATCTCGGCAACCTCAAAGAGTTTCACGGCACACATCCTGCTGTCATGAAAAATATCATCAACAGGGACAACGTGATGTTTATAAACGCCTGTCAGGTCGAATACCTGAGGCTCAGGGGTTTCGGGGACAGGATAAGGGATATTGTCAGGGGCCTTCCGTTCGGCGATCACAGGAATTTTATACTGGTAAAGGGCTAAAACATGAACAGACTTTTGCGCTTCAGGGCTATCTTCAAATTCTATGAAAAGGTCCATCCCTTCCTTAAATACACCCTCCATGTTGAAAGCAAAATCCCTTTTGACCGAGCGCTGGTGCTTGCCCCTCATATGGACGATGAATCGATCGGTTGCGGCGGAACGCTGGTAAAGCTCAGAAAGTTGAACAAAAAAACGACCGTTTTGTTCTTTACAAAGGATACGGATGAAAGGAAGGCTGAGGCTGAGAAAGCCTGTGCTGTTCTAGGCGTCCGGCCGTTATTTCTTGGTTATCAGGGTGAAACACTGAGCGGTAATATCGCAAAAGCCGGCGCTGACATTCAAAAAGCGATAAACGACAACAAATCTGACGCGGTTTTTGTGCCTTTTTTTCTGGACAACCATATAGACCACAGGGCGCTTAACCTGGCGCTAGTCAACGTGAAATTCACTGGCATGATATACGCCTATCCAGTATGGTCTCCTCTTTATCCCAACGTTTTGATAGATATAACAAGCGAGTGGGAAGAAAAGAAAAACGCCATAGAGTGTTATAAAACCCAGCTGGCGGGAAGAGATTACGTCAAGATGAGCCATTCGCTGGGGCAGTACTGGGCCATAGCGAAAGGCAGGAACATGGAAGTCGTCGAGACGTTCCTGCGGTTAAGCCTCAAAGATTACCTTAAGCTCATTAAGTAGCCCGGACAGGTTGCCGATAACGCGTAAAAGGATTCTCTAATGAAAGTTCTGCATTTGTATTCGTCATGGACAAAGGGTGGGGCGGAGAAAATAATGCTCAGGCTCATCAAGGGCCTTGAGGATTCAGGTGTCAAGAACGTCATCGGTTGTCCGGGCGACAGCTATATTTTCGAGCAGGCAAAGACCATGAACATAAAGGCTTATCCTCTTGTCATCAGGGGTTCTTTCGCCCCTTTGGGCCTTATAAACCTGTTCAAAATAATGGCGCTTGAAAAACCGGATGTCATTCACGCGCACCAGGGGAAGGTCTTCTGGCCGTGCGTTTTTATGAAATGGCTTTTCCCAGGCACAAAACTTGTTTTCCACAGGCATGCACAGATACCGCACAAACCCTATTCCAGGCTGCATTACAAATGGGCTGACAGCATCATAGCTATCTCAAAGGCGGTCGCCAACGGGCTTATAGAATCCGAAGGGGTTGCACCTGACAAGGTCAGGGTCGTATACAACGGTGTTGATTTTAATGTTTTCAACGAGAGGGTTTCGGGGAAAGAGGTCAGGAAGGCCTATGGGTTCGATGGGTGTATAGTTGTGGGAACGGCCGGAGCCATGAACAAACCAAAGGGAAAAGGGCAGGGTTACTTGATAGAAGCGGCGGCTCTGTTGAGGGATAAGTTCCCCGGAGCGAGGTATCTTATCGTAGGTACCGGCCCTATACAGCAGAAGCTGGAAAAAAAGGCGAAGGATCTGGGAGTGTCGGACATAGTGGTGTTTTCAGGGTACCAGGAAAAAGTCGAAAATTTTATCGCCGCCATGGATATCTTCTGCCTGCTTTCCTGGGAGATGGAAGGGTTTGGGCAGGTCATGACGGAGGCGCAGGCGATGGGAAAACCCGTCATAGGCACGAACGTCGGGGGTGTGCCAGAAAGTTTTATTACCGGTGAAACAGGGTTCCTTGTCCCCAAGGAGAACAGCGCTGAGCTGGCACGCTCGCTCTGCGTTCTTATTGAGGATGAGGAAAAAAGAAAATATATGGGCGGCAAGGCGATCAATTTCGTGAACAGGAATTTTGGACTGGACCTTATGGTAGAGCGGGTAAAGAATGTTTATAACGAAATATATGGATATGGGGGATAATAGATGGAGCGCCAGAAACTCTCCGCGTACGTGATCTGCTATAACAACGAGGACAAGATACGTGATTGCCTGGAAAGCGTCAAGTGGGCCGATGAAGTCGTTGTTGTGGACTCCTTCAGCACCGACAAAACCGCGCAGATCGCAAAAGAGTACACCGATAAGATATACCAGGTGAAGTTCGAGGGTTTTGGGAAGCTTCGGAACACAGCGCTTTCGTTCCTGAAACATGACTGGGTCCTGAGCGTTGATACCGATGAAAGGGCTACTCCTGAGCTAAGAAAAGAGATTATTGAGAAGCTGCAAAGCAGCCCGGACGCTGACGCTTATTACGTGCCCAGAATAAGCCATTTCCTGAAATACCGAATAAGGCACTGCGGCTGGTACCCAGATTACCGGCAGCCGCAATTTTTCAACAGGCACAAGATGAAATACAAAGATCAGCTTGTGCACGAGACCTACGAACTGGACGGAAAGATCGGTTACCTCAAGGAGCATTGCCTCCAGTACCCGTTTTTTACCATCGACCAGTTCTTCTCGAAGATGGAAAGATACTCCGCGCTCAGGGCGAAGGAAATGACCAAAGAGGGAAAAAAATTCCATGCCTATAACCTGGTCATAAACCCGCTTTCGATGTTTTTCAGGATGTACGTGATGAAAGCCGGTTTTCTTGACGG
>CAZSIW010000181.1:0-5351 GCA_964606755.1 uncultured Elusimicrobiales bacterium
TGTTCGGGCTCGAAAGAAGACGCTTACACGAACGTCGGGCGCAAGAAAACCGCGCTCGAGTTTGCCAAGGCGCTGAACTGCGCCGGCGATAAGCAGGGCGGGGTTGACTCCTGCGGCGAGTGCGCCCCCTGCCAGAAGATATCGAAGAGCCTGCACCCGGACGTTCAGATAATAGATTTTGAATGGCAGTCGAGGCTCGAGAACAAAGAAATAGACAAGCAAAAAGCCTTAAAGATAGACACCATAAGAGCCCTCCAGAAAGAAATAAGCCTTAAACCTGTGGAGTCCAGGTGGAAAATATTTATCATCGAACCGGCCGAAAAAATAACTTTGGACGCGGCAAACTGCCTGTTGAAAACTCTTGAGGAACCGCCGGCCTGGACGGTGATAATACTTCTTGCCGTGCATAAGAACAACCTGCCGCTGACCGTGGTATCAAGGACCCAGATAGTTTCTTTCAGCCCGCTGGCTGAAAACGAGATATCGGGATACCTTGCCGGCAACCTCTCCGTGCCGCAGGACGCGGCGCTCGAGGTGGCATCCACAGCGGAGGGCTCGCTCTCTTTTGCGATTAACAACCTGGCCGGACAGGATCCGGAGATAAAGCAGCTGTGGGAGAAAATATCCGAAAACAAAATAAAGACCGCGGACGTGCTTGAGATAAGCCGGCTGTATTCCAAAACCGCGGACGAGTTCCTTGATAACATCCTCATCTGCGTAAAAAAGGATTTCAGGAACCGGCCGCAACGCTTTAAACCCGCTGTGGAATCCATAATAAACGCAAAAAAACTCTTAGAATCGAATTGTAACTCGCAGATGGTGCTGGATGTAATGTTGTTCGAATTGACGGATAACGTAAAATATTTAAATAGCTGAAAGCTTGGGAGAAATATATGCCGATAGTAGCAGGACTGATAATGAGACGGATAAAAGACAAGGTGCTTGGCGACACCGGGCACCTGGACCTCGTGGTCGGGGACAGGGTCATAGCGGAAACCGAGCACGGGCTGGAGCTGGGCGTAGTGTACGAAAAAGAAAAGCTCGTAGAAAAACCCAAGGACCCCGTGGTCAAGATAATACGCAAGATAACCCCGGACGATATCAAGCGGATCAAGGAAAACAGAGAAAAGAACGCCCAGTCAATGAAGGTGGTGGGTCAGAAGATAGAAGACCATGAGCTCCAGATGAAACTCACCTGCGTGCAGTACACCTTCGACCGCTCGAAGCTTTTTGTCTATTACACGGCCGAGGCCCGCGTAGACTTCAGGGAGCTCATAAAAGACCTCGGGCACATATTGAAGACCAGGATACAGATGGTTCAGATAGGCGTAAGGGACGAGGCCAAGATGATAGGCGGAGTGGGCCACTGCGGACGAATCCTGTGCTGCAGGCAGTTCCTGAAGGAGTTCTCATCCGTCACGATAGACATGGCAAAGGACCAGGACCTCTCGCTCAACACCGCGAAACTCTCCGGCATCTGCGGCCGGTTGATGTGCTGCCTTTCCTACGAACACGAGTGTTATAAGGACATAAAGAAAAAACTGCCGGCTATCAAAAGCAAGGTTAACACACCGGCGGGCCACGGCATAGTAGTCGCGGTTAGCTGTATGAAAGAAGAAGTGACCGTCCAATTGAATGAAAAGGACACAAAGACGTTCAAGCTGGACCAGATATCAGCCACCCTGCTCGATAAACTGGGGCTGTGACCATGCAAAAGTTCTATATAACCACCCCCATCTATTACGTGAACGATGTGCCGCACATAGGACACGCTTACACAACGACAGCGGCCGACATACTGGCCCGCTGGCACAGGCTCGCAGGGGACGATACCTATTTTCTCACGGGCACTGATGAGCACGGCGCCAAGATAGCCGAGGCGGCGCAGAAAAGAGGCGTCAGCCCGCAGCAGCTCTGCGACGAAAATTCCGCAACCTTCAAAAAAGCCTGGGAGACGCTCAACGTCTCCAACGACGATTTCGTGAGGACCACGCAAAAGAGGCATTCCGATACAGTATCATTGATCCTGAAGAAAATGTTCGACTCGGGTGTTATATACAAAAAGAAATACGAGGGGCTCTACTGCGTGCCCTGCGAAAAGTTCCTTTCTGAAGAAGACCTCAACGAAGACAAGTGCTGCCCGGACCATAAACAAAAGCCGGTCACGCACTCCGAAGAAAATTATTTTTTCAAACTCTCACAATACAAAGATGAGCTAACAAGGATACTTGAGAACGGCGATTATGCTGTTTTTCCTATAGAAAGAAGGAACGAACTGCTCGGCAAACTGAAAAAGACAGGCCTTGAGGACATAAGCATCTCTAGAGCGTCCCTCGAGTGGGGCATACCCCTTCCTTTCGATGAGAAACAGACAGCATACGTTTGGGTGGACGCTCTCGTAAACTATGTTTCCGCCATCGGCTACTCCGACAACCCCGGCAAATTCAAGAGATACTGGCCGTGCGACGTCCATCTTATGGCCAAAGACATCCTGTGGTTCCACGGCATTATCTGGCCGGCGATCCTTCTGGCGGCGGGGCTTCCCCTTCCAAAGAAGATGTTCGCGCACGGGTTTTTTACCATAGACGGGCAGAAGATGTCCAAAACGCTCGGCAATGTCATTACCCCCGATCAGCTCGTCGCGCGTTTCGGGACGGACGCTTCAAGGTACCTGCTTATCTCTCTTTTCCCGTTCGGGGTAGACGGCGATATCTCGTGGAAGGCCCTAATAGAACGATATAACAATGATCTCGCCAACAACCTGGGCAACCTTGTTTCCAGGACCCTGACGATGGCTGAGAAATATTTTGAGGGCAAGGTGCCCGAAGTCAAAGACGCATGCCTCATGCCCGCCTCCATTCAGGTAAAAGAAACACTTGAGCCGATCGCGGCCCATCTGGACAATTTTGAGTTTCACCTCGCTATCGAGAAACTGCAGAACGCCATCGACATCTGCAACAGGCTGGTGCAGGACAAGGCCCCGTGGAAGATGGCGAAAGAGAACAACCCGGAGCTTCCATACGTTATCTTTACGCTCATACAAAGCATCGGGCTCATATCGATCTATCTCTACCCCATAATGCCTTCTGTCTCAAAAACCATCTGGACGGGCATCGGCCAGAAAGAAGACATGCTTGCCGCGGCCCTGAAATTCATAAACAAGTCCGACATTGAGCTGCCGGTCATGGGCAGCCCTGTGCTCAAGCCACAGATACTTTTCCCGAGAGTTGACGTTCCAAAAATCAGCAAGTAAAATTTAAACTTTATAATCTGGCAACCTTCTAATCTTAAATTATATGTATATCGACACCCACTGCCATCTCTCAGACGCGCGCTTTGAAGTTGACCGCGACCTCGTTATCAAAAGGGCGCACGGGGCGGGCGTCGGAAAGATGGTCGAGGTCGCATGCGAGCCCAGCCTGTGGAAGCCCTCTTTCGATATCTCTGTGTTGAACCCGGACATCTTCTGCGCCTACGGACTGCACCCTCACGAGGCAAAGCATTTCAACGAAGAAGTCCTCACGATGCTTGAAAAACTTTTACAGGACAAAAAAGCGGTGGCTGTCGGAGAGACCGGGCTTGATTATTTTTACAACTACTCGACCCCAGACGCACAGAAAACGGTTTTCAGGATACACATTAAACTGGCCCGTAAGCTGAACAAGCCGCTGGTGATACACTGCCGGCAGGCGTACCCGGACCTTTTCGAGATACTCAAAAGCGAAAAGACGGGCGATAACTACAGGGGAGTCGTTCACTGCTTTTCGGGCAGCGCGGCCGAGGCGGCCGAGCTCATAGGAATGGGTTTTTTTATTGGTATAGACGGGCCCGTGACTTATCCCAGCGCGAAAACGCTGCGCGAGGTCGTAAAGGTAACACCTCTCGAGAACATGCTTATCGAGACCGACAGCCCGTACCTGCCGCCGCAGGAATACCGGGGTAAAAGGAACGAGCCGTCCTATGTCGCTCTTGTGGCCGCGGAGATCGCCATGCTCAAACAGACCACTGTTGAAACGGTCGCCGGCAAGACCACCGAGAACGCTTTAAAATTATTTAATATCTGACGCAAGGAGAGGATGCAAATGTACAAGTATTTTATCAAGTACGGAAAAATACTTTTCGACCAGAAACTTGTTAACCTTCATTCGGGAAACCTGAGCGTTGTGGACGATGAGCACATATTTATCACGAGGACCGGTTCACAGCTGGGCGACCTGACCTGCAAGGAAATAATCAAGGTCAATTTATCGGACGACACGAAAGATGCGGGCGCCTCCGTCGAAACAAAAGTGCACAGGGCAATATATCTCGGATGTCCCGAAATAAAGGCGGTTGCTCACGCTCACACCCCCTACGCGACCGCCCTTTCTATGAAAAGGGATATGATAGAGCTATCCGACACGGAAGGCAAACTCTACATTCCGAAGGTGCCCGTACTTTGCTGTGAGGAAACCATAGGCTCGCAGGAAGTGGCGGACAACCTGCCGGCCCTTATCTCCAAGTACAAGATTGCAGTCATAAAAGGACACGGGACTTTTTCCGGAGGCAAAGACCTGGAAGAAGCCACCTCGAACCTGATGACGCTCGAAAGCTCATGCCAGATCCTTCTGCTGTTAGACCTCTACAAATAATATTTATTTTTTTTCTTCAGCCCAGGAACGCCTGATGTACAGAGGGGTTGCTTTCTTATAACTCGTCCCCTTCATCTTGAAGGCCAGCTTTGAGATGGTGGACGCGTCGGGAAGGTTGTATTCGTAGGGAAGCAGTGTTACTTTCCCTTTGAGCTCTTTTTGAATTCTTTCGCCGTAAACCAGCGAGCCCGATCCGGCTACTGCCAGATCGGTTTTCAATTTTTTTAGACCGTCTATAAATTCGGCGACAGTTATCAGTACTACATTGCCTTTCTTGTCTTTCACGTAGAGCTCTTCCCTTAGAGCGTCTATGGCAGGCACGATCTTTACGCCGAAGCACTCCGCGCCTTTTTCAAGCACGGTCAGAGAGTCCACGCCGGCGACCGGGATACCGAGCCCCTGGGCCAGCATCCTCGCGCATGACAGCCCGACCCTTATTCCCGTGAAACTACCCGGGCCGGTGGATACGCCTATCTTGTCTATCTCCTGTTTTTCCCACCCGAGCTGTCCCAGCATCCACTCCAGGGCCGAGACAAGTTTCTCGGAGTGAGATTGTCCCGAATCCCAGAACACCTCTCCCACTGGTTTGTTGTCGAGGCTTGCGGATATGCCGAAGGTCTTGCCGGAGGTTTCGAAAGATATTATTTTCAATTGTTGCGCCCTATTTCCTGTATTCAACCTGCGACAGGTTGTCTATCACGATCTTTCTTTTATTTTCTT
>CAZSIW010000182.1:0-5345 GCA_964606755.1 uncultured Elusimicrobiales bacterium
TAAAGTCAAGAGGGAAATAACCATCTTAAGTTGGTTAAATTGTCTTGTCTATATTATTACCCTCCATTTGAAAAGTTGCTTATCTCCATCTTATTGGCACCAGTAATGGGTGGATTCTTATCCAGCTTTACTTCAACCATGTAGCTGCCCGCCTTTTTCATAACAACGTAATCCTTCGCATAGGCTAACCCTGCTGCAAGTAATAATATAATGAACGCCGCAGCAAATCTTTTCATCATCTGTCTCCTTTCGTTTCCTTGAAAAATAATATTCTTTAAAGTCCAATATATGAGAATAACGCCTGCTGTTTTGTGGAAAAAATACCATGAAATAATTAATTTTTCATCATAATCTTAATTGAGGTTGACGATTTACTAATTTCAGGAAGCATTGCTCAAGCGAAAAGTAATAGACAACCCTGTCATTCAGGATTACATTTTATGTAAGTGAAAGTATATGTGACGGACGAGCAAAGATTATAGAAAGAAAGATTTCACTCATCAGGAATCGGCGTCCTTTCTCCTGCTCCTGTCGTTGCCTTTGCCTTTGTCTTTGCTTTTGCTTTCGATTTTGCTTTTGCCCTTGCCGTTGATGTCGTCTTTAACTTCTCCCCGCCGCGTGCGTTTCCTCTAATTAAGCCTTCTTCTTTTTCTGCCATTCTCTTGAGGTTCCTTATTTTCATCTCGGCTATCTTCTTCTGTTCCTCTATACTTTTGTGGTGTTTTGGTGATCTTTTGTTTACGTTTTGCAAATCCCTGTCTTCGTTCCGTTGCGTAAATTTCTGATGCTGAATGTTATCCCGGCCGCTCTGATCGTCATCACTCAATTTTTCATCAGGCGTTTCGCCGGAGGACCCGTTTTCTTTCCGCATCTGCGCGTGGATCTCATCGAGAGAATTCCCCAAATAGATGTTTGCGCCTTCGCCGACAATGAACGCAGGCTTGTTTTTTTCTACGTATGCCTGCCGCTGCAGGGGATTGTGGAGCAGCTTTTGACGCTGCCCAGGGTTGCGCATTATCTGTTCGGCAATCTTTACCTGGTTGCGAGCCTTCTTCAATTGCGGATTCAGGACAATCGCGCGGTTGAAATCTTCAACAGCCGGTGTGTAGTTTCCCAGATAGACGCAGACGACGCCGAGGTTGTATATGGCGTTGGCATTATCGGGTTCCATCTCAACAACTTGTTTGTAAGAAGCCGCGGCCTCGTTATAGTCGCCATAGATCATTGCCGTATCGCCATCTCCCGTCAGAATGGCGGCAACCAGATCATTTACCGCCGCGTCATATTTCTGTTTATGCGCGGTGATATCCTCCTGCCCGGAGGCAAGCCGGGTCTTGAGGTTATCGATCTGACGAAGTGCCGTTTCTTTATCCTTTTTTGTCTGCTTAAGTTCCTCGACCATTTCCTGATTCTTGCGGAGTTCGTCTATTGATTTTGCCAGGTCGTTCGGATCGGCTTCCAGCTTTACTTTCACCCGGTATTTGGAGCCGTCCCACTTTTCATCCAAAATTTCCGTCTTGACAACTCCCGCGGTCAGGACATTGATCTCGCTGGTTTTTATTTTATGATCTTCCACAACAGAGGTGGCCTCCACGTAAATTCTCAATTCATCCAGCAGAAGCTTATTGGCCTGTTCAAGAGCAATGGCCCTGGAGGATTCCCTGTCATCAATTTTTGTTGCCTGATAGGTGTATTCCCGTTCGAACACCTCAACAGAAGCCCGGAGTGGCAAAGCATAGAGGAAGGCGGAAAGAAATGCGGAAAAGATAAGAAGCGCGGCGATTTTTTCGCGCAGCATAATATATCTCCCTTAAGATTACGGCATAATACCCTATAGGTTCACAAGACAATTACATGATGTAATTTATCATAAAACAAATATATTTCAAAGAAGGATTATCGGGAGGGGATGATTTTCTGACGCTCAGATAAGGATTTTTGATCCCCAAAGATATGCACGTTTTGATTGATCTTGTTATAAGTTTCCTTTATTTCTCCACTTTGTTTTGCCATCTTATGTAAGCCGATAGCCTTTTTCTCTAAACAATCTCAGGCAGGCATCGACTACGGCAGCGTCATAAAGGATTCCCTTGTTTTTTTCGATTTCTTCAAGCGCTGCTTCAATACCCAATGACGCGCGATAGGGACGGTGTGAAGACATGGCTTCCACAACATCTGCCACGGCCAGAATCCTGGCCTCCAGTAGAATATCTTCTCCTTTAAGCATTTGCGGATAACCTGATCCGTCCATCCGTTCATGGTGCTGAAAGACTATCCTCGCGACCGGCCAGGGAAATTCGATATCTTTCAATATTTCATGGCCTGCCTGGGCATGGGTTTTGATGAGCTCGAACTCTAAATTCGTCAGTTCAGACGGCTTGCTCAAAATCTCGGACGGAACAGATATTTTCCCTAAATCGTGAATGATGGCTGCCATACGGAGACCTTCTATACGATTAATTGAAAGCCCCATTTCCGTGGCAATGTTAATGGCAAGATCACCCGCCTGGCGCTGATGGCCTGCCGTGTAGGGATCTCTGGTTTCAACAATGGCGGCTATCGCCCGGACGGTTCCCACGAGGGCGTTTCTCAACCGTTCAACACTCGCTTTCCTCTGCGTGACGTCCTCGACAATACCTTCATACAGAATATGGCGCTTATCATCACGAACCGTCCGCATCGTCCCGGACACCCAGATAATACTGCCGTCCTTCCGGCGGAACCGGACTTCATAGTTTCTCATGAAGCCCTGCTTTTCAATCATCCTGATGAATTCTGCGCGTTCATCAGGATAGGCATAAACCTGAGAAGCGATATCGGTTACGCCGGTGATAAGTTCTTCCGGAGAATCGTATCCGAGCATTCGCGCCATGGACTGGTTGGCAATGATGAATCTTCCTTCAGGGGTCGACTGGTAAATGCCTTCCTGGGCATTTTCAAAGATGTTCCGGTATTTTTCTTCCGCATGCTTGCGTTCGGTGATGTTCAACAAAATCCCGTTAAAGACCAATTCATCTTTACGGCGGATCGGAGTAGAAAGTCCCTGAAACCAGATCATCTCGCCGGTCTTTTTGGCGAAAAACCTGCCTTCAAAATTCCAGGGAACTTCTTTTTTCACCGATTCCTGAATAGAGGCCAGATATCTGTCCCTGTCTTCTTCATGAATGCACGAAAGGAAAAGTTGGAAATAATCCTTTAAGTCCGGAACCTCATCAAAATATTCCGTCATACGTTTACGGAGATAGGTCACACCGTATTCGCCATTGTCTTTAACGTAGAACTGAAAAACAAATCCCGGCAGGTTTTCAGTGATGCCGAGCAAACGTTCTTTCTGCTTCCGCAGAATCTCTTCCGCCTGCTTGCGCTCGGTGACATCGTGAAGATTAATAATCACCGCATCAGCAACATCGCCCTCTTTCAGAATGCTGGCCACAACTTCAAAGGTACGCCAGCTTCCGTTAATGTGACGAAGACGCATTTCATAATTTTGAGCGGGAGAATACTGATCTCTTAGTAATGTATTGAGTGACTCGGTTATAAAATTCAAATCATCAGGATGAAGATTTTCAAATACAGACCTGCCAATCCTGTCCTCAATTTTGAATCCCATAATCTTCTCCACGGCAGGATTTTCATAGATGATGTTTCCTTCCCTGTCCACCAGAAGAATAATATCGGATGATTGCTCCGCGAGAGTCCGGAATTTATGTTCTTCGTCATACTTTTTATTAATTTTTTTCTTTAATACCATGACGTTTGCCTGATAAAAAATACCGGTTGATGTTTTTGCCTGATCAATTCGACTCTTAATAAAAATATACGAAGAATGACACTGTGTCAAAGAATAAAAGAACAAACTCCGTTGTTATGATTATTAAATGAAATTAATTACAATGGCATAAAAACTTGACGCTTTTCTGTAGAAAGTTCATTTGATTATTTCTTTTGCTTAAGACCGGACTCAGGCTGTTTGGCCGGGCCGTTTTTGAATTGACCGGAAGATAATGTATGATGCAGCCAGACCCTTCAGATTCACTTATAAGGCGTAGCTTATCATATCCTATCAACAACAGTGTGGAAATAATTGTTGATAGGCCTGTTGATAAATCATCTAACCTATAGAAAAACAGCGTTTATTAGCAAAATGCCCAAACATTGTGCGTCGTAATATTCATAATGATATTGATAATTTATATAATAACGTCCGCCATTGCATGTTTTTTCAATGGTTCCATGGAATATAAACCGCAGGGGGAATTTCTATCGATAAGGACCGGCTCATAATTAAGACCGTATATTCTATATAAAACTCATTGACATTGGCAATCGGCAGCGTTACATTAAAGGTGAAGAGATGCTGCAATGCCCGGACGATGTGAATAAAAGTTACAAAATTTCAACAAGAGGTAATCAAAGAAACATCTTTAGGGTTTTAGAGGTCACGCGTGCTGCTTTAAGAGCGGTTATAAAAATAAGCTGACTACAGCTTATAGACAAACAACGCATTGCAGTTCTCTTCTGTATCTAAACAGGACAAACGGGATAATGCTATGCTCATAAGGGAGTCCATTCTACGGGACGTTAACGCAAAAGAAAAAATAGGGTCTTAGTGTTAAACCTCCTAGTTAAAAGGCCAAGTTTAAAATGTAGGACTCCAGTGAAAGAACAAGAGTACATAGGTTATCTTGTTATCCCCTCGCGGTTTTTGCGGGGGGTTTTATTTTGTCCGTCACTTAAACCTTGCCTGACCTGAAATATTAAAGAATCAAAGGCACAGCTGTTACCTGCAGGACATGGCTAAACAGAGAGCCGGTGTCTCTCCAGTAAGCACATTGTTTCCAGGTTAAAACTGCCATGATGATAAGAGCGGTTATTGCTGCCGGGAATAAAATCTTTTTGCGCATGACTTCAGGCTTAATCAAAGACGGAATACCCCAGGCAAGCCCCATGGCAAGGCCGATGGACGGCAGATAATGGTAATGGTCGGCCATCGCAAAGTCTCCCACCGGAATGATCCCGATAACCGGCCCAAGAGTTATCGCAAACCATAACCAGCCTGCAAGCAGACAGGGTAAACGCTTCACCAACAAAATAACAGCGGCTTAAAACAGACACCCGAATTTTGTTGTTTATATAAAGAAAAGAAATGGAAATCAATGATTACTGATTAAAAACCGCTTCACCAATTACAAAAACAGAAAAAGAGCGCGGAAGATCCGCGCCCTTTTTCTATGGAATGTTGTTCATTAATTCTAAGCCTTAGAAAGCTTCGTCCGTAATTTCCAACGGACTCTTATCGGCTTCTTTAATGGCTTCGCAACGGGCCTTCACAGTCGTGAGTATTT
>CAZSIW010000183.1:0-3542 GCA_964606755.1 uncultured Elusimicrobiales bacterium
CCATCAATGGCACCTTAAGGTTCTTGTTTCTCCCTTTAAGATCGAATTTTACTATCTCGCCGGGTATAACACCGAGCCCTTTGTGCGCGCCGTTCTCATAGCTGACATCAAAAAGCATCTGGAAACCGAGGCAGAGCCCCAAAAAATACCTGCCGCTTCCTATTACGTCTTCTATCGCTTTATCGAATCCGTGTTTTTTGACATTTTTTATCGCGTCGTTGAACGCACCGACCCCCGGGAAAACAACCGCGTCAGACTTACATATCTCGCTTATCTTATCTGTCACCACCACGCCGGCTCCAACTTTTTCCAGAGCCTTGCTTACGCTTCTTAGATTTCCCATTCCATAATCTATGACGGCTATTTTAGGTTTTCTTTTCATTGATCTTCAAATCATGCCTTTCGAGGAGGGCACTCCCTTTCTATTTTTGTCTACACGGACAGCCTGCGCGAGAGCCCGGCCAAAACCCTTAAAAACAGATTCCGCTATGTGGTGGTCGTTCCTTCCGGCTTTCATAGATATGTGAAGGGTGACCCTAGCGTTATTTACGAACGCGGCAAAAAAATCTTCTATCAGATCATAGTCAAAACCATTTGCTTTGTTCTTGAATTTCAACTTATATTCCAGCAATGGCCTTCCGGAAATATCCATAGATACATATGAAAGCGCCTCGTCCATAGGAAGGAGCATTGAGCCGTACCTGTTGATGCCCTTTTTCCCGCCGAGAGCTTTCTCAAGCGCCAGGCCGAGCGATATGCCCAGGTCTTCGACAAGATGGTGGTTGTCCACCTCCGTATCGCCCTTGGCATTTATTTTTAAAGAAAAATTGCCATGATGTGCGAACAGCGTAAGCATGTGGTCCATGAACGGCACGCTTGTTTTGACGTTCACGGCACCCGGCCTGTCAAGGTTCAGCTCCAGCATCACTTTTGTCTCTTTTGTATTACGGACGATCTGTAGTTTTCTCATCGCCTCACCTTTGCAATTAATGCTTCCTTCCCGTGTTCTGCTCAAAAAGCGTATTTCCACTTTTGCCCAGTTTGTCCTCGCACTTAAGAGCGTCCTCCAGTTTCCTTACGATCTCAAGCTCTTCTGTGGTATAGATCGGTGCGTCTCCTATATCGAAATCACCCGAAACAGCATCATTGATAAGAGTCAATATCAGTTCGACTTCCCTGTGGGTCAATTCGACTTTCATAGGTTTTATAACTTTATGGAACAGGTCGTCGGTTTTAAATATTCTTGCTGCCATGATCAATCCCTCACTTTTATCGACAATTTATGATAATTCAGTCCTTCGGTCTCAGCCAGTTTCTCCACCAACTTAGAATCCGAAACCTGCTTTCTTTTTGTTACTTCTATGTAACTGGTCTTTTTCATGAACGTCGCAGTAGATAATCCGCCTGAAAACCTCGCAGCGCCTGCAGTAGGCAGGACGTGTGACGGACCCGCGAAATAATCGCCCAAAGCCGTAGGTGTGTTCTGGCCGACAAAAACGGCTCCCGCGTGCCGGATGTCCTTTAAGTACCTGCCCGGGTTCTTTACCATCAATTCAAGGTGCTCGGGAGCTACCTTGTTTACGTTGTCTATCGCCTCGGCAATAGCATTTACCTTTGTCGAATGTATCTGGAGGCTGCCGCTTTCGGTCTTGTTCGATTGCGAGAACTCTTTTATATCCTCATAAAGCTTCATAGATGTGGTGAAGAAATAGGCGACGGCTTCGGGATCGTGTTCGATTTGCGCTAGGAGATCGGCTTTTATATACTCAATGTTAGCCGTTTCATCGGCTATTATCGCCACTTCGCTGGGACCCGCTAGAGAATCGATCCCGACAGTGCCAAAAACCTGCCTCTTAGCCTCGTTCACGTACTTGTTACCGGGTCCCACTATCATGTCAACCTGCTCTACGCTTGCCGTGCCGAATGCCATCGCGCCGACCGCCTGCGCGCCGCCCACCCTGTATATCTCGTCAACACCCGCTATTTTTGCGGCGTAAATGACCGCAGGAGTAATATTCCTCGGAGGCGTCGCCATCACGACTTTCCCTACCCCGGCTATTTTTGCCGGTATCACCGTCATAAGGACGGTTGACGGGTATGAAAAACGGCCGCCAGGCACATAAACACCCACTTTCTCCACAGGATTATAGAACTGCCCGGTCTTGATCTCTTTGCCTTTCCGAAACCACGATCGTACCAGTTTTTTATACTCAGCGTTATGAAAAGCCCCTATGTTTTTCGCTGCTTTTCCCACGGCAGTTTTAAAGACCTCGTCTTTCAGCTGGAAGAGCAGATATTTGATCTCGCTTTTAGAAAGACAAATACTTTCTTTCTGCAGTTCATAAGAGTCGAACAGCTTCGTATACTCTATAAGAGCCGTGTCACCCTTTCGAGAGACTCCGTCTATGATCGATCTGACCAGGTCTGTCAGTTCTTTTTGTTCCTGCAATATGTTTTTCAGCATAGGAATCATTATATTTTATCAAAAAACATACATATTTTTCAATCCGAAATCCGAGTAATCTTTGCGCCCAGTTTTCTCAGTTTTTTCTCAAGGTTCTCATATCCGCGGTCAAGATGATATATCCTCAATATTTCCGATTTCCCTTTAGCTACAAGTCCGGCCAAAACCAGCGCCGCGCCTGCCCTCAAATCTGACACCATAACGGGAGCTCCAGACAGGGCTTTTACTCCGTTTATGACGACACTGTTGCCGTAAAGCCTTATGTCAGCTCCCAACCTCTGAAGTTCAAGAACATGGGCCATCCTGCTTTCGAACACGGTCTCTTTGACCGTTGAACGCCCTTTTAAGGTACTCATAAGCGCCATCCACTGTGCCTGGGCATCCGTAGGAAACCCCGGATAGACCTCTGTCTTTATGTTTACCGGTTTAAGTTCCCTCACCCATTTAGCATGAATGGAGCCTTCTGTGCACTTTACGCTCAGGCCGGTTTTGACAAGATCGTCTATGACCTTCTTCAGGATAGAGCAATCAGTGTTTTCCAGCACGACATCGCCTTTTGTTATCGCGGCAGCTATCAGGTAGGTCGCCGTTTCTATTCTGTCAGGTATCACCCTATGGTTGAACCCGCTGAGATTTTCAACACCTGTAACATCTATCCTGCCAGTCCCCGCGCCTTTTATCTTAGCGCCCATTTTAATCAGGACGTCAGCCAGGTCCACTATCTCAGGTTCCTTCGCGGCATTCTCTATCACGCTCCTGCCTTTAGCCAAAACACAGGCCAGAAGAACGTTCTCGGTCGCTCCGACGCTCGGGAACCGCAAGGCGATGCGGGCGCCGGTAAGAGCGTCAGCTTTCATTCTCACGAAGCCCGCGTCGACGCTAATATCTGCGCCCAGTTTTGAGAACGCGTCAAGGTGGATATCTATAGGTCTTGCCCCTATGGCGCAGCCGCCGGGCAGGGATACGCTTACCTTTCCAAGCCTGGCAAGCAGAGGCCCCATCACGAGGTTGCTGGCCCTCATTCTTCTGACCAGTTCATAAGGTGCGGAAGGTTTCATGCGGCCGGTAGAAGTAACGA
>CAZSIW010000183.1:3552-5320 GCA_964606755.1 uncultured Elusimicrobiales bacterium
TATAGCGGTGTTGATATCCGCGAGAGATGGAACCTTCTCGATGACACAGGTGTCTTTAGTCAGAAGGGTGGCAAAGAGTATCGGCAGGGCTGCGTTTTTTGATCCCGACATTTTAATGACACCTTTCAACTTCCTTCCGCCGTGAATAATTATTTTGTCCATTTTTAACACCCGTATTTCGTATCTCGTATCTAGTATCTCTTTTTCACAACAAGAATTCTATCGAGATGCGAATAATCCTTTATAATTTTTACTATCTGATATTCGTTTTCCTCAAATATATCTGCAGTCTCTTTCGACTTGTTTGAGTTTAGCTCGAACACAGCGTGAGCGCCGTTGGCTAAATAAGTTTTTGCCTGTGCCGCGATCTTTCTGTAAAAATCCAGCCCGTCTGAACCGCCGAAGAGTGCCAGCCTCGGCTCGAAACCGAGTTCGGGTTCGAGCGCATCAAACTCGTCATCGGCTATGTATGGCGGGTTTGAGACCAGCAGCCCGACTTTGCCCTCCAGATCCTCATCCTTCAGAGCGTCGAAACAATCTCCGCTTTTAGGATAGAGCTTTGAAGCAACACCGTTCGTAACGGCATTTTCCCAGCACTTTGACAACGCCTTCATGCTGACATCTACGGCAAAAACTCGTCTAATATCCGAAAGCTTCGCTATGCTTACGGAAATATTGCCTGAACCCGCGCCGATATCAACTACGGTATCATACTTGCAGCTCTTTATTATCGCAAGCGCCTCTTCAACGAGCAACTCTGTCTCGGGTCTCGGTATCAGGGTATGTTCGTCAACCTTGAACACAAGCCCCATGAACTCTTTCTCGCCTGTTATATAAGAGACAGGTTTTCTCAGCTTTCTTTCGTTTATATAGCTTTTATAAATATCAAGTTTCAGTTTAGGAACAACTTGCTCTTTTTTTAGATATAGATCGAGCCTCTTGCATTTCAACACATGTGAAAGCAAAACCTCAGCCTCCACCCTTGCTTCGTTTATTTTGTTGCGCTCAAAATAACCTGTTGTCCAGTCGAGGATCGAGCTGACTGTCCAATCCCCGTTCCTGTTAGTTAATTCTGCCATTTTTACTCATTCAAGGCTTTCAGCCTTGACTCGTTGTCAATTTTGATAATCTCGCTAATCAATTCTTCCATATCGCCGTCCATCACTTCGTTTATATTGTGGACGCTGAAATTGATCCTGTGATCTGTTATCCTGTTCTGCGGAAAGTTGTAGGTCCTTATCTTTTCCGACCTGTCCCCGCTCCCCACCTGCTGTTTACGGTCGCTTTTTATTTGTTTTTCATGGGCTATCATTTTTTCTTCATAAAGTTTTGCCACCATGATTTTCATGGCCTTGGCCCGGTTCTTCATCTGGCTTCTTTCGTCCTGGCACGTGACCACTATCCCGGTCGGGATGTGGGTCAGCCTTATGGCCGATTCCGTCTTATTAACGTGCTGCCCTCCGGCACCTGACGCCCTGTAAGTGTCTATCCTTAAGTCTTCGGTCTTCAGGTTGACCTCAATCTCCTCGGCCTCCGGGAGAACAGCCACACTGACTGCGGATGTGTGTATCCTGCCGGACGCCTCGGTATGCGGCACCCTCTGTACCCTGTGCACGCCTTTTTCATACTTAAGATTGCCGTACACACCCTTTCCCTCAACCGAGAACACCACTTCTTTAAACCCGCCAAGTCCTGTAGGATGGCTGTCCATGATCTCGGTTTTCCATCCCTTCGATTCGGCGTATCTCGTGTACATGCGGAACAGATC
>CAZSIW010000184.1:0-5307 GCA_964606755.1 uncultured Elusimicrobiales bacterium
AAAGACGATAATTCCATTCCCAGCATAATAAACGTGCTGGCAAGCACAAATACGCCTATACGCTGTGCAGCAGCCGACACGCTTGAAAGTATGGGCCCTCAGGCTAAGTATTATCTGATCATGATGCTCAATAACGATAACCCTGATATCAGATACCCTGTCAGGGAAGTCCTAAGTAAAGTTGGCGGAGAGAAAATAGTGAGGGATATCGAACAAGACGAGCATGAGTCTATTGCCAGAGGGCTAAATAGTGAGAATGCAGATATTCGTGTTTCAGCGATAAGGGAAGTGGCAAAAAAACGTATAAACGGCTCCGCTGAAAAGCTTACGGAGATCATAATTTCTTCCCAGAATCCTGTCAACGTCAGGACCGAGGCGCTGTCAGCGCTCTTTACTTTGGGTGGAAGTTCGGATATAGCTTCCATAGCGAATCTGTTAACCAGTCCTGAAGCTGAACTCAGGGAATCAGTTGTAAAGTTCTTATACCAATCCGGGCCGGCCGTTATAGATGAGGTTAAAAACAAGCTTTTTTATCCCGATGTAGATGTAAGGGAAGCCGCGCTTGAGGTTCTGGAGAATATGGATAGCGAGCAAATAGTTGATCCACTGCTAAAGGTTTTAAATGATAAGTTTGACAGAATAGTGGCAAGGACCGCGAGAAAACTGGGGCAAACAAAGGATGAGAGGGCGATACTCCCGCTCATAAGACTGCTCAAGATGAATAACAAGCTGGTAAGAGAAGAGGCAGCCACTGCACTGATAAATATAGGCGGGGCGGTCATAGACAGGCTCGCGTCGGAAAGCGGGAATGAGTATTTCTTAGCGCTTAGAACCAAGATAGTCAAAGAGATAAGCAATGAGCAGGAAAAAACCAATCAAGAAGTTGCTAAGATTCCAGACTGTCCCGCCGGGACAGCGGATGGGATAAAATGTTCCATCTTTCAAAAAGATGGAATTGAATATGTCAACAAACTGCAAAATCCGTTGGGCGCAGAGCATGACTTGCCGCAATAATAGAATCTTTCCTTAGCTCAGGCAGATATTAATCCGTTCCATAAATCACTAAAAATGTTATATAATGTTACTAAAGTAAGATAAACAGTTTGCTATAGGCTGATTATTATCAGTCAAGTGAGGTGGTATTTATGAAACTTGAGAGTTTGCAGAAAGCGGGCGGGGTGTCGGTTATTCTGGGGGCGTTGTTCCTGGCGGCTTATTCGGTGTTGTTCACACTGGTTTTACCGGTAAACGAGGTGCGCCATGATATTACGGCTGCCGTCATGAGCCCGGGCTGGACATGGATAGCGCTTGTGGCTTTTATTGGTGTTATCTTCATGATATTCGGGCTGGCCGCCGTCTACTCACGCATGTTTGAAGGGGCCGGGATTACCGGGTTCATAGGTTTTCTGGTAGTTGAGCTTGCCTACATTCTACAGGCATGCAAAGTTACATGGGAGATCTGCCTGTATCCTGTTATCTCGTCAAACCAGGTTTTTGCGCCGCTTCTTAGAGACCGGATAATACAACTAAGCCCGCTGGTGGGCATGTTCAGGACGGCTGCAAGCGCATCTATATTCATCGGTATAATTCTTTTTTGTTTTGCGCTCGTGCGCTCAAAGGAGTTTCCAAAGATTGGCGGGATACTCGTTTTCGCCGGGGCTTTAATATACGGTTTCGGTCCGATGCTGTCGGTCGTCATCGCTATAGGCGGCATAGTTATACTTTCGATCGGCTTTTTTCTCATTGGCCTCAGGCTGATGTGTCCGGTAGAAACAACGGCTGTTCCCCGATAAAAATTCAAGTTAACATCTCGCGTTGATAGACTAAAATCCTTTCTACTGGCCGAAAGCGTTCTCTTTGAGATTTTTTAATACCCTGACCCTCTCGAATTCAAGGACGTCCCTGTATGACGGCACGTGCCTGAATACCTCTGCCAGCTCGCTCTTGAGGTTCATCGTTCGCTCGTACAGGGCCCGGTGCTGGACAGACAGCCTTTCGAACATCTTTGAACCCTCGGGTTCGTCCAATAAAAGAAAATACCTCGGCTCTTCAAGTTTAATACCTTCTATGTTCCTTATGGCCGCCACCGCTTTCCTGAAGATGAAAGGCTCCTTGTCTCTTACGAGCATAAGTTCCTTCCGTAGGGTCATGGCGGCGCGTCTTTCTCCCGGCATAGGCCGGCCGGAATAACTTATGGGGGATATGTCGGTGAATTCGTACGGTTTTCTTATTTCGGCAGTGCCGATAACTTTTTCTGTTTTAAGGTCGATCAAAAAGGCTTTTATAATATCTATATTTTCCAGATGTATTATCATGCCGGAGAGAATGGCGTTCGCTTTAAGCTTCTCGCCGATCATCTGGCTGTCGTCTTCCACTATACCCGTCAGGTTTGCCTTGTTCGCGCTAATGACGGATTTAATGCGCTTTCTTTCGATCACGGTCAATGTTTTGTTCCGTGAGAGTATTTTTGTCAGCTCTTTGGCTAGAAGCCTGCCCTCCTGAAGATCATTGCCTATCAGATCCGTGAAATCCATTACCGCTATTTTTACAACCGATATCTTACCGGTTATCAGGGCTTCTATTATCCTGTCGGCCGTACCCGCCTCCTTTTTAATTTTCGGATGTGCGGGTTGAACCGGCCTTGTCGGCGGTTTTTTTAGTCCCGGCACGGCACAGCCGGCTATGATGAGCGCAACTAAAGTAAGGAATAACAGACAAATCTTTTTCACCACAACCCCCTGAGGCAAAAATCATTTTTACAATACTAAATTATTGCGAACAAGATATTAAAATTGGGTATTAAGCTATTTTTCGAAATCTTTGCAAATGACAGGAGGGAGAAAAAAGACATACCGCCTTCTTTTAGAGAAGATAAAACACTCTAAAACATACCATTGCGCGGCTACTACAAAAATGTAGCTTTATTTTTATAAATTTGCTAATATATCGGACATTCAGCCGGACGCTGTGAAAGCATTCGGTTCGATCGTCACAAAGCTGTGGCGGTAACAATACGATTTAGAGGGACAAAGCTGTTCCTGCAGTGCATCCGTTGTGGTATGCCGGATTTAGGATGTTAGTGTGGTGCGACGCATCACACTAGGGACAATTATGTCCTTTTTTTTATTGGTACCGGTGATTTACCGGTATCATTTCAAGGGAGAATTTAAATGATTAATTCAGGCGATACAGCTTTCGTTTTGTTGTGCGCGGGCCTGGTTATGTTAATGACCCCCGGCCTGGCGTTTTTTTATGGGGGAATGGTTAGAAGGAAAAATATTCTCGGTGTTTTAATGCAGTGTTTCGCGATGTTGTGCGTTTTAAGTTTGCAGTGGATGTTCTTCGGCTACAGCCTCTCTTTCGCCCCCGGCAACGGGTTCATCGGCGGGCTCCAGTGGCTGGGCTTGAACGGAGTCGGGCAGACGCCGTACGCGGCGTATTCAGCGACAATACCGCACCAGGCTTTCATGGTGTTCCAGGCGATGTTCGCGGTAATTACACCGGCTCTTATAATAGGCGCTTTCGCCGAGAGAATGAAATTCTCGGCTTTTTTACTTTTCAGCCTGCTCTGGGCGACGTTAGTCTATGACCCAGTGTGCCATTGGGTATGGGGTGTGGACGGATGGCTCAAGCAACTGGGAGTGATAGATTTCGCGGGCGGTATAGTGGTTCACACCACAGCCGGGATTGCGGCTCTGGTGACAACCCTTGTTATAGGCAAAAGAAAAGGCTACGAGAATAATCCAATGCCTCCTCACAATCTTCCGTTCACGGTGCTTGGCGGCGCGCTTCTGTGGTTCGGCTGGTTCGGTTTTAACGCTGGCAGCACTCTATCTGCGGGCGGTCTGGCGGTAAGCACGTTCGTCACTACAAACGCGGCAGCCGCGGCAGGCGGGCTCTCGTGGATATTGCTAGAATGGATGGTCAACGGCAGGGCGACCACGTTCGGTATTATCACGGGCTCAGTTGCAGGCCTTGCAACGGTCACGCCGGGTTCGGGGTTCGTGTCCCCGCTTTCCGGTGTCGCTATAGGCGCTATCGCATGCCTTGTCTGTTTTACGGCGGTAAGCGTAATGAAACCCAGGCTCGGTTACGACGATTCTCTTGACGCATTCGGCGTCCACGGAATCGGCGGCATAGCGGGCACTATCATGGCGGGTGTTTTCGCCTCCAAGTTCATCAACCCCGCCGGCGCTGACGGGCTTATTTTTGGCAACCCTAAACAGGTGCTTATCCAGCTGATCGGCGTTGCGGTTACGGTCGTTTATACGCTGGTCTTTACATACATAATATACAAGATCGTGGACGTGACCATAGGCATAAGGGTAACGGACCGCGAAGAAAGTATCGGCCTTGATCTCACACAGCACAGGGAAGCGGCGTATACGGTACTGGAATAAGTTAACCAGTGCACCAGTGCTCCAGTGCGCCAGTTTGCCAGTAACAACAGTCACGTTTATAACTGGATAACTGGTTAACTGGTCAACTGGCTAACTATTATTTGGAGGTAAAATGAAACTTATCATTGCGATTATCCAGCCAAGCCGGCTGGAAGACGTCAAGCACGAGCTGTACCAGGCGCAGGTTAACCTCATAACGGTGAGCGAAGTGCTTGGCCACGGCCGCCAGAAAGGCGTCACCGAGGTCTACAGGGGTGTAAAAGAGACCGGTAACCTGTTAAGAAAGATCCGCCTCGAGATAGGCGTCAACGACGACTTTGTGGAGTCAACCGTAAATGCCATCATCAAAGGCGCACGGTCGGGAGAAGTAGGCGACGGCAAGATATTCGTGCTTGATATGAATGAGTGTATCAGGATCCGTACCGGGGAAAAAGGCCACGACGCCATAGGCTAGGATCAAAAAATAACAATCAAAAAGCCATCACTGCCCAAAAGGCGGTGGTGGCTTTTTTTTATACCGAAGATTTATAGCATTTTTTTTAAAACAAAGAACGCGGCAAAGCCATAAATGACAGTCATTGTTAATAAAACGGCAATTGAACCGGAAAGGTAATACAGCGGCATTCCGCTTGTGAGCAGCATCCTGAAGTTGTCGAAAAAAAATGTTGAAGGTAAAATCAGCCCGAATATTTTCAACCAGGCCGGCATTGCATAGTACGGCCATGAGTAACCGGATATCAGGAAAGTCGGCATTGAATAGAACATCAGGACTATCAAAGCTGTAACGGTATTTTTAAAAAATGACGACATCAGCATCCCGAGAGATGTTACCGCGGTGACAAAAACCAGGGTGTAAAGAGAAACGGCGAATAGTCCGCATTGGAACCGTATATCAAAAACGGACAAT
>CAZSIW010000185.1:0-5306 GCA_964606755.1 uncultured Elusimicrobiales bacterium
TATTCGTTCAACACGTCGCGGAAATAATCCATGGTGCCGTACCCGTTCGTCATCACGTAAAAATAGTAACCGGGCAGAGCGTTCCTTAGTTTTTCAGCATTAAAAGAAAGCGGTTTGGTAAAACCTTTTTGCACAACGACACCATCCCCTCCACCCCCGGCACCGTGGCACACCAGGCAGTAAATGGCATATTTCTCTTTCCCTTCTTTAATTATCGTTTTATCAACCTTGATCGCGATATCCGCGGCATAACCTCCGTCTTTTTCTTTACCGGTAAAAAAAGTGGAATCCGTTTTGAGATCGTTCACCGACACCGTCACTTCAATTTCTTGCCGCGCGGAACTGCCGTTAGAAAAAAAGTGATCCTGTTCAAGCGGACGGAGCTTACCCCTGTCCTCCATATCCCGCTGGCATCCCGTGAAAACCGCCAGGACAAAAGTTAGGACGAATGATTTAAAAATTTTTTTATTGATCATTTTTCACCGCGCTCACTTCGTTCGGACCCGTCCCTGCCAGAAATTCCCGCGTGCGTTCAATATCGAACTTCGCGTCTTCTGCCATGATGCACATGAAAAAACTATCAACGCTGGCTCTTTCGAACGAAGGAGTGTTGAAAACCGGATGGTGCAGCTGCGGGAAACTGCATCGAATCAGAAAGCCGAGAAGCGCCGAAAGCACTGAACATAAGATCGTCAGCTCGAAAGTTATCGGGATAAACGCTGGCCAGCTGTTGAACGGCCTTCCCCCGATGTTCAGGGGATACTCCCAGACAAAGGCGATATACTGCATCGCAAAACCCGAAAACCCGCCGAAAAGGCCGCAGAAAAACACGAACCACGGCAGGAACGTATCCGTGTGCTTGAGAGTCTCGGATATACCATCAACGGAAAACGGCGTACAGGTCTCGACACAGCTATAACCGGCGTCCGCGGCACTCTTTACGGCAGAAAAGAATGTCTCCGCGTTCTCATAGCGGGCGGCGAGGCAAAAGATAGGGCCTTGCGTGTTATTCTGCGGGCTCATTTTCACCCCTCTTCTGAATTTTTGCCGAGAGATCCTTTATCTCGTAGCTGGCTATCAACGGGAATATCCTGAAAAATATCAGGAAACCTAAAAGGAAAAGCCCTATGGAGCCGAGTAATGTAGACCAGTCCCAGATGGTCGGAAAATACATGCGCCAGGCCGAAGGCACGAAGTCGCGGTGGAGGCTCACGATAACTATGACAAAACGTTCCGACCACATGCCTATGTTGATTATGATGGAAAGAACGAACAGCGTGAGCGGGTCGCGCCGCACTTTCTTGAACCAGAGCGCCTGTATCGCGAACACGTTGCACAGAAGGACCAGGACGAACAAGGCACCGTAAGGGCCGGCTATCTGGTTTTTTATATGGAACCATTCATAAAAGTTTCCGCTGTACCAGGCGATGAATGTCTCCATCAGGTAGCCGTATCCCACTATCAGCCCGGTGGTCAGCATGATCTTCGACATCATGTCCAGATGCGCCGGCGTTATGATGCTTTCAAGCCGGTACAGCTTGCGTATCGGGAGCATGAGTGTAAACACCATTGCAAACCCAGAGAATATAGCGCCGCCGACGAAGTAAGGAGGAAATATTGTTGAGTGCCAGCCGGGCACCAGAGTCGTTGCGAAATCGAAGCTTACCACAGTGTGGACTGAGACAACGAGCGGTGTGGCAAGCCCGGCCATGATGAGATAAACGGTCTTGTGTCTCTGCCAGTGGGTGTCGGCGCCTCGCCACCCAAGGCACAGCAGGCCGTAAAACCGTTTCAACCAGATGTTTTCCGCCTGGTCGCGCGCGGCCGCAAGATCAGGTATAAGCCCCGTGTACCAGAACACAATTGAAACGGTAAAATATGTCCCTACCGCAAAGATGTCCCAGGCCAGAGCGCTTCGAAACTGCGGCCACAACCCCATTGTGTTGGGATATGGTAGAAGCCAGTAAAAAAACTGCGGACGGCCAAGATGCAGCAGTGGAAACATGCCCGCGCACATCACCGCGAAAAGTGTTGTGGTTTCGGCAAAACGGTTTATGGAGGCCCTCCATTCCTGATGAAGCAAGTACAGAAAAGCCGATATGAACGTCCCGGCGTGGCCTATGCCTATCCACCAGACAAAATTAGTTATGGCCAACCCCCAGGCTATGGGTATGTTTATCCCCCAGATCCCGACCCCTTTTATGAAAAGCCAAGTAACTGCTATATTAAGAAGAATAAACAGCATAAAGGCCAGGAAAAAGACAGCGAACACAGGCATCTTGAACCCCACATTTAGAGGGATCCCAAGTATCATCCTGCCTATTTCCGGGAAGCTCATCTTCCCAGCCAAAAACCGGGTCGAATCTATATTACTATTTTCCATTTTACCCCTACACCTTCATAGTAGCTAATCAGTTTTTGACTGAATTTATAAAGCAATTCGAGTTATCCACAATTTGCTCGGCACGCGTGCCAATGTCATCATCCATACGTGACTTAATGCTTCTTCCGCTCAATTCGCCTGTAAGTTCCATATACTTTATGCACCAAGCAGGCTGCCGCTCGGGTTTTTGATCTTCGCGATGTATGTTGTTCTAGGACGGGTGCCAAGTTCTGTCAATATACCATAGCTTAGAGAGCTTGATTTTTTTTGTGACACCTCCGATTTAGGATCCCGAACGTTCCCGAAAACTATAGCCCTGGCAGGACACGCCTGCTGGCAGGCCGGCACTATCTCCCCATCGAGAACCTTCCGCTGCTCTTTTTGTGCGGTTATGCGCGCACGATTTACGCGTTGTATGCAGTAGGTGCATTTTTCCATCACCCCGCGCGAACGGACGGTGACATTCGGGTTCCTGCCAAGCCGGATGGGCGCGCCCAGGTCGTTGTATTCAAAGAAATTAAACCTGCGGACCTTGTACGGGCAGTTGTTCGAACAATATCTTGTCCCTACACAACGATTATAGGACATTTCGTTGATACCCTCCGCGCTGTGGGTCGTGGCTTCCACGGGACAGACCAGTTCGCAGGGTGCGTTTTCGCAGTGCATGCAGGGGACAGGCTGGTGATATATCTCCGGTTCATTCCCTGAACCCTTGTAGTAGCGATCTACGCGGATCCAATGCATTTTGCGGCCCCTCAATATCTCTTTTTTACCTACAACAGTCCCGTTATTTTCCACCTGACAAGCCATCGTGCACGCGCCGCAGCCGGTGCAACGGTTGAGGTCTATGCTCATACCCCACTGGTATTCCGATTTAAGATGCAGTTTAGGATTATAAAGAGTTTCCGATTCCTTAGCCGGACGTATTATCTGCCCCACGAAAGACGGATTTTTTTTGTAAGATTGAATGTCTGAAACCAGAACCAGATCCCTGCCGTCTTCGTACGCGTGGGTCTGGGTTATGGCAAGCGGATGATATTCGCCTTTTATTGTGAAGTTGAAATCAACGGTCTGGTATGGTTCGTTAAGGGTCTGCAGTTTATACGCGTCGAAACCAAGACCGTCGCCGATCACGCCGGCCTGCTTTCTTCCGTAACCCAGAAAAACCGTCACCGTATCAGGCGCCTGTGCGGGCAACAACAAAACTGGCGCCTCAACAGCCGCACCGTGCGCCGAGATCTCAATTACCGTCCCGTCCGTTAATCCCTTCTGCGCGGCGGATTCAGGGTTGATCAGCGCGGCGTTCTCCCACGTTAATTTTATCAGGGGCTTCGGCAGTTCCTGAAGCCAGCTGTTATTTGAAAAACGGCCGTCAAGAATATGAGGATCCGGCCTTATCAGAAGGGTCCATATAATTTCGGAAGCTATATTCTTTGGTTCGTCGCCAATCCCCTCCCGCTTAACATCAAGAGGTGAAAGCGCCGAGCCGGCCATAACTCCGTCATGCAGGGTATTGTGCCAGAAATTTTCAAAATCGGCTATGTTCAGCCTGTCCTTCCAGTAACCGCGGATAAGTTCTTCATACCGGTCCGTATTCTTTCCCAGCAACAGCATGCAGAGCTCGTACTCGGTTATCCCATTGTACAGCGGGTTTATAAGAGGCTGGCGTATCGTCACCGTGCCGTCGAACGCTTTTACGTCCCCCCAGGACTCCAGCTCGTGCGCCATCGGTATGTGCCAATTGGCTAGCTCCGAGGTTTCGTCCTCATAAGGCCCAAGATAAACAACCGTACCAGCGTTACGGCACATCTTCCCAAAATCGAGGCCGCGGGGAGAGGCATAAACGGGATTGCCATCCAGGATAACGAGATCGCTCACTTTCTTTTCTCCGAGATCCTCGATCAGGGCTTGCAGAGATGCGGATGTTTTTTCGGGCGCTTCCTCAATGTTGGGTATATAATCTATTGTCTTACCTGTGTTTTGCAGAGCATCGTTCAAGCGGCAGGCCGCCTGTTGGATAAAGACACTCTGTTCGCGCCCCGCAACAACCAGAGAGCGGGACTTGTTATCTGCAAGTTCACGCGCGGCGGCGGTCAGCCTCCGTTTCATATTATCTGATAACATCGCGGCCCGATCCGATGTTCCTTTCTCGATCATCTCAAGAAGAGCCGTAACAAAATCTTCGATCTCAGCCGGGCGGCAGATTATCCGGTGATCGGCAGCGGCTCCGGTCAGTGTCGGGTTTGATTCCAGCGCGTACAGGCGGTTAAGATTTATTTTATCGGACCCGACTTCTCTACGGTCGCTGAACTCGCGGGCGTATGCCATTGCGCCGGGGCCCTGAGTAAGAAAGTCGCTTTCGATCGAAAAGATAACATCGGCGTTCTTTATCCGCAGTATCGGCTGGACGTCTTTGTCGTAGAGCTGCAACAGCGCTTCCCTTTGCATATCGCGGTTCAGCGCGCTGTACTGGTGCCATTTTGAGTTCGGGAACATCTCAAGGACCTGTTTTCGCATGAACGCGAGAGTCGGAGAAATAACCGGCTGGGAAAGTATTCGCAGTCCCTGGCCTCCGTCTGTTTTCAGCTGTTTCAACTTCTCCGAAAATACTTCTGCAAATTCCTGCCACGATGAAGCGGTTCCATTGCGCGTCACGCTGTTTGACCTGTCCGGATCATAGAGCTGAAAAATGACGGCCTGTGTCGCCGCGTCTGTTGCGCCAAGGCTGTCAGGATGCTCGGGATTTCCCTCGATCTTTGTGGGCCTGCCCATGTTGCTCTCCACCAGAACGCCCCTTGCGAACCCACCGAGCGATACTGCGCTCGCGAAATACAGCGGCTTGCCCGGGACGATCTCTTCCGGTGATCTGGCATAGGGAACTATGTTTTCCAGCGGCTTAACGCAGCCCGCCATGGAAAGCATG
>CAZSIW010000186.1:0-5300 GCA_964606755.1 uncultured Elusimicrobiales bacterium
CTGATTTCAAACCGGCGGGGGACCAGCCGCAGGCTATAGAACTGTTGACCGCCGCTATTAATGAGGACAAGAAACACCAGGTTCTTCTGGGAGTGACTGGAGCCGGCAAGACGTTCACTATCGCCAACCTGATTGAGCGCGTGCAGAAGCCGACCCTGGTGATGTCGCCGAACAAGATTTTGGCAGCGCAGCTTTACGCCGAGTTCAAATCCTTTTTTCCGGAGAACGCCGTTGAGTATTTTATATCGTACTACGATTACTACCAGCCCGAGGCTTACATACCGTCGTCCGACACCTACATAGAAAAAGACGCATCAATAAACGACCAGATCGACCGGCTGAGGCTGAAGGCGACCTCGTCCCTGCTCGAACGGCCTGATGTCATCATAGTGGCGTCTGTGTCCTGCATCTACAACCTCGGCTCGCCCAACGAGTACAAGAACATGTGCGCTTTTGTGGAGAAAGGAAAAACAAAGGCGCGGGAAGTGCTTACCAGCGAACTGGTGGATATACACTACGAGAGGAACGATATCGAGTTCATCAGGGGAAAATTCCGGGTAAAAGGCGACACCGTAGAGATATTTCCCGCGTATCTTGAGACAGCTCTGCGCGTTGAGTTCTTTGGAGACGAGATAGAGCGCATAAGGGAGTTCGAACCGCTGACGGGAAAGGTAATCTCTGAAAAGCAAAAGGTTTTCATATACCCCGCGCGCCACTTTGTTACGCCCAAACCGCAGCTTGAGGCGGCGCTTAAAAACATAGACCTCGAGATGAAGGACAGGGTTGGGAATCTTAAGGCGGCGGGCAAGCTTATCGAGGCGCAGAGAATAGAGCAGAGGACCCGCTACGACATGGAGCTGATGAGAGAGACGGGGTTCTGCCACGGCATCGAGAACTATTCCTGCTGGCTCTCCGGGAGATCACCCGAATCGAGGCCGCCGTGCCTCATTGATTATTTCCACGCGGCAACCGGGAATGGCACAGGGGTTGGTGATTTTCTGACCGTGATAGATGAGTCTCACATATCAGTGCCGCAGATACGCGGGATGTACGAGGGCGACCGGGCAAGGAAACAGACGCTGGTGGACTACGGCTTCAGGCTGCCTTCGGCGCTCGGGAACAGGCCGCTCAAGTTCAACGAGTTCGAGAGCATGATAAGCAAGGCAATCTACGTGTCCGCCACGCCCGGGCCGTACGAGCTGACCAAATCGCACGGGGAGATAGTTGACCTTGTAATAAGGCCGACCGGCCTGATCGACCCCGAGGTTACGATAAGACCCATAGAAAACCAGATAAACGACCTTGTTGAAAGAATAAACGCCGTGGTGAAGAACAAGCAAAGGGTGCTGGTGACGACCCTCACAAAACGGCTGGCGGAAGACCTTACCGATTATCTCGCCGAAAAAGGCCTTAAGGTTCAGTATCTCCATTCCGATATAGATTCGCTTGCGAGGATAGAGATAATCAAAAACCTGAGGCTGGGGAAGTTCGATGTGCTGGTGGGGATAAACCTTTTAAGGGAAGGGCTCGACCTGCCCGAGGTGGCGCTGGTGGCGGTGCTGGACGCGGACAAAGAAGGTTTTCTGCGCTCGGAGACCACGCTCATACAGATATGCGGAAGGGCGGCCAGGAATGTTGACGGCAAAGTGGTGCTTTACGCGGACAAGATGACCGGCTCGATGAAACGCGCTCTTGACGAGATGGGGCGCCGCCGCGAAAGACAGGTGGAGTACAACGAGAAATACCACATAACCCCCACAACCATAATCAGGGCGGTACACGACCTTGAAGAGTTCCAGTACAAGGCCAAAGAGGAAGGTTTGGCCAATTTCATGAAAGACTCGGCTTCTGAGTACGTGACCCACAAGAACATATCGCGCGTGATAAAAGAGCTGGAAACCCAGATGAGGGAAGCCGCGGACAACCTCGACTTCGAGCTGGCCGCCGCGCTGAGGGACAGGGTGTACATACTCAAAGATATGAAGGCGACAAAATAATATTAAAGATCAAAGATTAAATATCAAAGTTTAGCTGGACAGCTTTGACCCCTGCATTGCCTTAAGCAAAATATTTTCAAAATAAATGTTACAAACGGCTTAATATATGCTATAATTCATTACCAAGTTTTAGAAATAGGGCTTGGAATATCAGATCCAGCTTAAAGTTGGGTTCAAAAAAAGTGGGTGAGTACAGTTATGGCAACAGGCAAAGTGAAGTGGTTCAATGACGCAAAAGGTTTTGGATTTATTTCCAACGACGACGGCAGCGGAGATGTGTTCGCACATTTTTCAGCGATAGCAGCGGATGGATTTAAATCTTTGGCTGAAGGCGACAACGTTTCTTTCGACGTTGAGAAATCAGACAAAGGCCCCAAAGCAGCTAACATAAAGAAAGTATAACTTTCTTTTTTTGGTTATAAAAGCCCTCGAGTAGCGATATTCGAGGGCTTTTTGTTTTATACCTGCCTCCCTGCCCGCACAACCAAACCATCCGTTTCGACCTGCCCGGCAGGACAAGGATAAATGACACCCCGCCGACTGTACTAAGACCGCCAAATTTGCTAAAATCCACTTCGATCATGCGAAAATTCCTGCTGCTGGTTTCTGCTCTGGTTGTTCCGTTCGGCCTGGTTTATGGTGAGGATTATACCTTTTCCGGCAAAGTAATCGATTCCATAACAAAAGAACCTCTTGAGGGTGTAGCAATGTCCGTCAAACAAGAGAATCAATGTCTAATTACTGACGCCAACGGCGCGTTCAGCCTCAAAACCTCCAAACCCGCGTTGACAGTGGAAGCGCAGTTCCAGGGCTATGAGGATTTTAAGCAGCAATTCAAGGCACCCTACGCCGGCGTCGTTATCGAGCTTGACCTGGCGGCGGAATACACCCTGGGCGAGGTGAAAGTGAAGGGGAACAAGAACGCCGAGGGCGGATCGAAGCAGGAGATAACAATACAGCAGGTCAACAAATCCACCGCCCATTTTTTCTCCGACGCGATAAAGATACTGCAGACCATGCCGGGCGTGGTGATGGGCAACGATTTCTCGTCGCTCATGTACGTCCAGGGCGGACAGTTCTACGAGACCGCCTGTTACCTCGACAACACCTACATCATCAACCCGTACTTGTGGGGCGGCAACGTAAGCATTTTCAACCCGGCTTTCGTGGACAAGATAGATTTCTATTCCGCCGGGTTCCCGGTGAGATACCCGCAGGCGCTTTCCGCCGTTATCGACGTCAAGAACATAGAGGGCGACTACAAAAAGAGCAGCGGCTACATAGACGCCAACCTGACCACGCTCGAGGTGTTCGCGGAGGGCCCGATGCAGAAAGACAGCTCCTCCTACGTGTTCGGCTTCAGGCGGACGTACTACGACGTGCTGGCGGAGCTTGTTTACGGCAACAAATACAGCGGGATAGAGCTGCCGTATTTCTACGACAGCCAGAGCAAGTTCACCTGGAAGCTCAGGAACGGCGACAAGCTCTCGCTTGACCTGCTCGGCTCCTACGAGGGCATGAAGTATGATTCCACGAACCTCAGGGATAACCCGGACGAGAGGATATTCAAGTTCAACTACGACGATTCGCGCGTGCTGCCGTCGCTCAGCTACGAGCAGGTCCTGGGCGAGAACCTCTCCATGAACTCGACCCTTGCCTTCCGCTATGACGACGGGACCTACGCCTACTCCGATGAGACCACCACATCTACGGCGAGGACGAGGGAATACGACACGTACTTCAGGAACAGGCTTACTTACACCAAAGGCATCCACACCATCGAGCAGGGTGTGTACATGTTCCGCACCGTTATATACGCCCATACGGACGTTGTCAACACTGCGACCCTGCCGGATGCGACTTACGCGTTCACTGACAATAATTACGACTACAACCTACTTACGATCACCGCCGGGGGGGTGTACCTGCAGGACGACGCCGAGCTGGTCAAGAACAAGCTGTACCTAAACCTGGGAGGCCTTTACGAGTACCTGGACATAACGCACGACACCACCTTCTCTCCGAGGGGCGGCGTGAAATACATGCTGACCGACAAGATAGCCCTTAAGTTCAACACAGGCCTTTACACCCAGTTTCCGGTCAACGGAGACAACGGCCCGCCGCCGATAATGCAGAACTATAACATCAAGGCCGAGAAGGCGATCCATTACGTGCTGGGTTACGAGCACGAGCTTCCCTCGGATTACTTCCTGCGCTGCGACACCTATATAAAGGATTATTTCGACAGGGTGGTGGCCGACCCCGACCCGAGCATCGACTATACCAACAACGGCAAGGAGCAGGCGCAGGGGGTTGACCTGTTCCTTCAGAAAAAACCCAACACCGGCAAATGGGACGGCTGGCTGGCCTATTCCTACCTCTATGCAAAAGATTACATAACGGCACGCAGCGACCCGGCGATGTTCGGCAAGAGCGCGCTGGATTTCCTTCAGCCGGTGGGTGAGTGGTATCCGTTCCAGAACCAGAGGACTAACAACCTGGCGGCGGTCGTCAACTATGAGTTCACCAAGTGGTTCAAATTATCCGCGACGTTCTGGTACGCCACCGGCACGCCGTATACGGACGTGACGGGCGTTATATCCAACAACGGCATTTATGCGCCAGTTTACGGAAAGTACCTGGACGACACCCTGCCGGACTACAGCCGGCTTGACATCAAGTTCACGATGCCGCGGTTCAGCTTTAAAAGAAGGTGTTTCATATACGACAAAGACGTGGAGTTTTACGTGCAGATAATAAACGCGCTTAACCACGTTAACGTGGACGGCTATTATTACAGCAGTGATTACAAGCAGAGATATGTCGCCCAGATGCTTCCGTTCCTGCCGATGATAGGGGTAAAATATAAATGGTGACACTGCAGATATAAGATACTAGATAACAGCAACAACAAAACATTTGTTTGCCGTTGATTTCGCCAGCATCAAGTCTCTAGTATCCAGGATCAAGCATCCAGAATCTGTCGTTGGTTTTGACTATGCCCATAAAATTATTTGAGTTCAAAATAGATCCAATCATAACTGCCGTCTCGATCTCCATGGTAATCCATTTCTGCCTGATCGTTATACCATCGATACTAGCCACCAGGGATAAAGGTTTCAAGGAATACACCCTAGTCCAGCTGCTGGACGTGGTCAACCAGCCGCACCCGACAGCTCACAGGAAGAAGCAGATATCTCTCAATAATCCGATAACCGAAACGACACCGCCCGTGCCCGCGCCAAAGATAGAGGAAAAAGAAACCCCGGAAAGCGATTCAGCGGATACCGGCGAGGCAGATTA
>CAZSIW010000187.1:0-5265 GCA_964606755.1 uncultured Elusimicrobiales bacterium
GTAGGTCAAAATACCCGCGTCCCGCGTCATTTTAATCACTCTCTCGACCTTTGCCAGGTCGAGGTTTTTTTTCATCACTTTTTGTATCTTATCGGTCCCCGATTCTATGCCGAACTGGATCAGCCTGCAGCCCGACCCCGCCAGCAGTTCGACCAGCGCCTCATCGATATCGTTTATACGAGCCCGAATATGCCACCTGAACTTCAGTTTCCGGCGTTTGAACTCCTCGCACAGCTCTTTCACGCGGGCTTTGTTAAGAGTGAAGAGCTCGTCGAAAAAGTATATGTCCTTTATACCCAGCGATATGCACGACTCCACCTCGTCGGCGACATGCTTCACTGACCGGTTCCTTACCTTGGTGCCGCCGGCCGGGCAGTAGGCGCACTTGTACGGACACCCGCGGCTGGTCATGATTATTGTCACCGGGTTCGCGGCAGAGATTATAGAATTATACTTGCCGTACTTTATAAGTTTTCTGTCCGGCAGAGGGATATCATCAAGATTGTCAACGCTGACGCTGCACTTCGGCAGCTCGGCGCTTTTTTTAGTTATTACTCCGGGAATATCTTCGACCGGTTTTTTTTCTTCCAGCCTGTCCAGGATATCGCTAAAATAGAAATCAGCTTCACCCACGAACGCTACGTCTACTTCGGGTATATCTATCGTCTCTTTCGGGTATATTGTTGTGTGCGCGCCGCCAACGATCGTGATTATATCGTTCGACACATTTTTTACGGCCCTGAGCACCTTGTAACCGTCGCCGAAATATAAGGTATTCAGGGTAACACCAACAACTGCCGGCTTTTCCAGCCTTATTATATCTTCCAGTTTTTCCGGCGTAATGTTATCTAGGATCATATCTACTATCTTAACATCGTGCCTGCCCTTTTTCAGCACGCCGGTCGCAAGCTGGACCAATCCCATCGGAGGATATGCCCCGGCTTCGTTCAATATAACCTTTGGCGGCCCGGGTATCGCGGATTCGTTTTGTGTGGGCCAGACAAGCAAAAGCTTCATTTTTGACCTCTCACTTCTTTTTGTTTCATAATATTGTTTATCAGGGTAATGCCGCCCTTGAGGCTGCTGAAGAACGCCGCGAACTGCGTCAGCGTCCTGAACTTGAGAATGAACCTCAGCATGCGCAGAGGGTTAAAGTAGAACTTCCTGTAAGTCTTCTGGACCATCGATTTTACGTAAGGATATTCGAGATGCTCGAACACCAGCTTAGAATTTCCCTCGCTGTAATAGTCCCAGTCAAAAGAATCAAGGTCTTTAAAAACCTTTTTATCGCGGTAATAATCGAACAGTTCGGAGCCGGGATAAGGTATCGGCGTCCCTATGGATATCCTGTCGAGCGGCAGGGAAAGTATCAGGTCTTTGGTCGCTTCGATGTCTTCCTTCTCCTCTGTCGGGTATCCCATGAGAAAGAACCCGTGCGTAATAAAACCCATCTTGTCGGCTGTTATCACCGTTCTGCGGCTCTTTTCCGAGTCCAGGGATTTCTTCATCTCTTTCAATATTCTTTTGGAGCCGAACTCAAACCCGAAAGCCATGTAATAACACCCGCTCTTTTTCATGAGGCCTAGCAGCTCCTCGTCAAGCTTGTCCGCCCGGATTCCGTTGGGCAGGGTCCAGTTTATCTCCAGCTTCCGTGAAAGTATCTCGTTGCACACCGCTATGGCGTGTTCCCGGAAAAAAGAGAAGTTGTCGTCTATTATCTGGAACTCTTTTACCTTGAACGTTTTGTTGAGATACTCCAGCTCGTCGACGAACTTCAGCGGGTCGCGCAGGCGGATCTTGTGGCCGAAAACGCTGTGGCCCGCGCAGTAAGTGCAAAGGTACGGACAGCCCCTCGAGGAAAGCACCGGTATGACCGGCCTGTTCCTGTACATGTACCCGTGCACCTGGCCTGTGTCGAACGCGGCCGGGGTTATGACGTCCCACGGGTAGGTTAGAGAGTCCAGGTCTTTTATTATGGCAGGATCTTTGATCACTGGTTTGCCGTCTTTTCTGTAACACAACCCGGCTATATCATCAGGTTTCACCGCGCCCGAAACCAGCTGAGGCATAGACTCTTCAGCTTCCCCGCGTATGACGTAATCCACCTCGGGCGCGCTGGACAAAATATACCCGGCTACGGAGCTCGCGTGCGGGCCGCCAAAAACCGTTTTTATTGAATGGTTCGCTCGTTTCGCGGCTTTAAATATTTCGAGTATAAAGTAATACTCCGAGGTAAAACCCGTTACTCCGAGGTAATCAGGCTTGAATGAAGCTATCTGGCCCTCTATCTCTTTTATCGAGCCGCCGGGCGCCATGGCCAGACTGACCTCGTTGCCGGCGCTCTTCAACGCGGAAGCTACATAAGCCAACCCAAGCCTCGGCTGGCTGTAACGCCTTAAAACAGGATTATAAAGCAATACTCTTTTCTTCATTTTAAAAACCATGGTACAAATTTCGTCCTTTCGTAATATTAAAAATCGCGGCTAAGCCCGCGGCGGTATTTTTGCCGTCAAACCTCTGGCAAAACCCAGGTTCCAATATACAAGGGTCACGATCAGCAACCGGAGATATATAAATCCAACTTTTATGCTTTTTGACTTCATTGCCATGTAGGACCAGCCAATAAAAAGAAAAGCCGCCGACAGTACAAGCACGATTAAAGGCAACGTCAACGACAATACTATGGCGGTCAATACGAAAACAGGAACAAAATGTATAAACCTGAATGGTCCGTACATCCGCGCCAGCAGGGCCTGAACCCTTCCGTAGCTGAACATCATTCTCTTAAAACCCTTCATGTCTGAGGTCCTGTAATGATACACAACCGCCCCGGGATTGTACAGAAAAGTGCAACCTTTCTTTTTCAGCCTGTAATCCAGCTCCAGGTCTTCACCGGGCCACAGGTTTTCGAGGAATCCGCCGGATTGTTTTAAAACCTCTGTCTTATACATCACGTTACAACTGGGATTGTGTTTTGTTTCGACCGGCATACCTCCGCCGCTTTTTACGTAATCCGCTACGAAACCGATGGCCTTTAAGAAACCGTGGACCGTTTTTCCGAAAGCCGAGTCATCGTCAGGGCTTTTCTGGTCGCCGCCGACTGCAACGACAGAGGATAGAGAATAGGGAATAGGGGTCAGGGTAAACCCATTTAACAACTCTGACAACCAATTCTTTTCGACTACGCAGTCCGCGTCTGTAAAGGCGATATACTCGCCTGTTGCCTTCTCTATGCCTAGGTTTCTCGCTTTTGACGGGCCTACACCACCCGTTGTAATTAGCGTGACGCCGCTGAAACCTTTTATAATGTCACGAGTGGTATCGGTAGAACCGTCGTCAACTATTATGATCTCAAAGTCCTGGTAGTCAAGCGCCTTTAGCGAGCCGATGCATTTAGCTAGCGTTAATACCGCGTTCTTCGCGGGTACGATAATTGATATTTTCGGTTTAATATTTTCCAATTCTTTAGCCTTTGTATTTAAAGATGTTAAGCGCCCCGCCTTTAAGAACGGGTACCAGCCTGTCGCTGTACCCGTCGATGTTCCGCAGAGGCAGGTCCTTGTTCCTCAGCACCAGATAACCTACCTTATATTTATCAAGGATGCGAAAAGAGTTTTCGTCCATCGGTTTATTTAAAAAGTTCTCAAGGTCTTTGTTGCGCTCCGTAGGGTCGAAATTTGGCGGAAGGAAAGTGTCCGTGGCGGATGAAATGAAATAATGCGAAAAGAAGACCGGCCAGTACCATGTCATTTCCCTCGCTATCAGCACTACCGAACCCGCCGGAATCACCGCGCTTACGCTTTGGATGAACTCGCGGTTTGTTTCCAGCAGTTCCGCCGTTTTAGAGGCTGTGTAAGGAGTTGTATTCAAATATTTCATGTTCGGGGCGGCGTAGGCCACGAGCGCGACTGCCGCTGCCAGTATTCCGGCGTAGGCCAGCGGTTTATATTTCTGGAAGATTTTTTTCAGCCATTCCGGCGTGAAGATCAGGAAAGCGGCGATGGAGAAGGAATACGGCACCACCTCTTCAAGCCTGAACACCCTCTGCAGGTCCGGGTTCGCTTTCTTAAGCAGGGCCAGGAGATAGGGATTAAAAAACAAAAACATCGTTACGACAAATATCGACGACAGGTACAGCATCCATTTCTCCATTTTCGGCCTGTACGTCAACAGGAGCAGAGCGGTCGCGAAGGAGACACATCTTAGCGGATCATGCCATATATTCTCGAACGGGTTTATGATGGGCAGGTGGTTCTTAAGATAATAGACCGAGTTCCCGCTCGCGCTGCCGTTGGCGAACCACGGATTAATAACGGGCACGAACTTTATAGTCTGCAAAACCGCGCATATACCGCCCGGGATCAATATAGCCAGCATCACAACAAACAGTTTTGCCGGAAGGTCAGCGTAATGTTGCCGGTAAAAAAGGCTGCCCGCGAAGAAACAACCCACCAGGAACAGCAGCTCGTACGCTATAGAGGGATGAGCGAACGCCACCGTCACGCTCAGAGCCGAGACGACGTAAAGGTATTTGTTATTGAACAGGCCGGAGTTGGGCGCCTCGAACTTGAGGTTCTGGGACTTTGGCGCGGCAGGCTTGTTCCCGCCTGCGGCTGTGCGCTGATTTTCAGAGCCGGGCGTGTTGATGTATTTGAAGACATACAGGACCGCGAGCATCATGAACAATATGCCGATAAAGAACGGATAAGCGGATGATGACCATTTCCAGTGGTCGTTCCCGCCGCCCTCGTTTCCCGGAGCGATGGTCGCTTCCCATACGAAGTACAAAACTGTGCCAAGAGTTGCGACGCTGCGCTTGCGTGTCATGAACCTTATCGCGGAGTAAAACGCCATGATGTTTACGGGCACGATGAACGCGGATATATACGCCCATACCTGTATCGGGTCGAGGTGAGACACTTTTGATATCATCACAACGAACAGGTGCCACACGTTGTACCCGTAAACCGACTGGTCGTACTTGCCCAGGTATTTCGCGAAGGCGTTGCCGTATTTAAGGTCGGCAATATCGTAGAACTTCCTGATATAGGGCAGGTGTATGACGAAATCTCCGCTGGTCCAATTCCCGAAATAAGCAGCGAAGAAAAACGATGCCGCCAAGACCGCCAGCAAAACGTAATAGCTGCCGTCTTTGTTGCTCTTGTAAATAACGTCGCCCGATCTTATATTTTTTGGTTTAACAAAAACTACAGCCAGCAGCGCGCAAAACAGGTAGGCGAGGATAAGGTTGCCCAAACCAGCTCC
>CAZSIW010000188.1:0-5249 GCA_964606755.1 uncultured Elusimicrobiales bacterium
ATCTTATCTGATCATTTACTTCTTTTATAAGATCGAACTACAAAAATCCTCGTTAATTATTGGAAAACATTTGCAAAATATTTTGTGGATCAAATCAAGAGTTCGGAAACATCATATTCTTCACTGCTTTTTATCTCCATACACTATCTCCAGCGCACCGAAAACGGCGTTCGCTTCGATAAAGAGATGGTTCTCGTTTTCTTTAAAATTGCTTGAAGTAAAAATCTGTTTCCCGAAAGCCACCAGGGTGCCGTCCGGCATTTTTGAACCGGCGAACGCCGCGCTTACTACGATCTTTACCGGCGTTTCGGGGTTTATCTTGACTATCCCGGCACCAAAGACAGTATTTACTTTCTTTTTAACGCTGCCCGAAGAGACCGAAACATCCGTGAGGTCTATAACTCCCTTGCCGAAGACGACGTTGTAATCATTCATGACGCTGCCGTAGGTTACGGGCGGCTCCTTAAACACAGGCTCTTGGGTGTGGCAGGAAAAAAATCCACCGGTAAGGAGTTTTATGCCGAAATAAATAAATACAAAAGCAAGGGTCAGCCTGAAAACCGGTATATTGATGTTAAAAAGTATTTTCACTATTATGGATAACCCTATCAGGATCAAAATCACGCCCCAGAAAAGCCCGCTGCAAAACAAACATGTTTTCATTACAAAACCTCCCACTTTAACTTCCGCTCCACAACTCGAAAACTCTCCGGACTTGCGCAGAGTGGAACTAGATCGACATTAGAATTTTACTCCAATTCATCCTTTCATGTCAATGCAAAGGCCTTTGCGATAACCGTTAAACCTGTACCAATCAATAGTAGCAAATTTGATCGTAAATTATGCGGCTCCCAGTATGGCCTGCGTCAGGCCCGGAACTACCGCTTTGCCTATCCTCTTAGTGTCTAGCTCGGGTATCAGCCTGTCCGCGAGGTCTAAGAACTTAAGGGTATCATCTATGGACTTTATGGCTTCCACCTTTAACGTCCCGCTCAGCATTGATTCCACCAGCGGGTTAAGGCCGCTTGTTATATCAAGCTTCATTTTCTCGTCCACTACCAGGTTGTATACTATCTTTTTCTGGTTCATTATGCGGTCTGCTATTATTTTGGTGGTGTCTGTCGGGTGTACGGCGTTCTCAGCCATAAAGTAGCCTATCAACCGCGTGTACTGCGGGTTCTGATATTCCAGGTTCCCGGCCTTAGGATCAAGGTACTTTAAAATGAACATGCTTTCCAGGACGGACCTCACGAAACCGTCCTGAGCATTTTTGTCCTTAAGCTCTCCTATTATATCAATGTTTTTCGTTATACCCATAAAATCCACCACCAGCTCGACAGGCGCAATCTCACCTCTAAGATACCTAACCATTTTTGTCTTGAGCTGATCTCCCACCTCTTTGACGTATTCCTTAGCGAATTTGACGCCGGTCTTGTATCCTCTCCTGTACTGCTGTTCGGGCGTTAGCGTAAGCTTTGCGCGCTCTACACTAGCGTCTATCAGGCTTTTTATCTTATCAACCAGATCCTTGCTCTTTGACACGAACGATATTTTGCCGTCTTTTATCCCTTTATACAACAGCGGCAACTCTATGAACACGAACCCGGCCTGTGATTTCTCGTACACATCCTTTATTTCGTCACCGGCACGGTCTGTGGCTTCCTTGTCAAGATCAACGGTTAACGCGTCCGCATCAGCGTTTTCTACCACTCTAACACAACCATTGCTTCCCACTGCTTTAACGGGCTGGTCTTTGCAGACCACATGGGTGTACATGACCTTCACATTCTCTTTCTCTGTTGCCTTTACAACCCCCGCACTCGCCTTCTGAGGCAGTACCACAGCTACCAGGTTCTCATTTTCGCCTGAAGCCGACCTGTCCACCGCTTTTCTTAAATCTGATATGAATCCTTCGCTGACAGACCCGAAATCGCTAATATTAAACACCACACCATTTAAACCGTTCACCCTTATAGAATTTTCAACATCAGCAAGCGCTTTTCCCAGGTCCGAATTCGCCGGTTTATACTCAAACACCACGCTTACGTTCTGCTGTTTGGCGTATTCTGCCAATTGCTTCAACTGCCCGGGCTTCATCGCTTCAGCCGACACTATATCCAATGTATCATATCCCATTTCGCTCATCAGGCTTATCTGCTTGAACACATCTTCAAAATGTTCTATTTTGGTCGTATCGATCATCAAAGCCGAGTTCGATCCGGGCAGCATATCCTTCTGCATCCGCTCTATGTTCGAAGCCTCCACATACTGCGTTGGTTTGCTGCCAGCGCCAAATGAATCGGGATCGCTGTAAAACGTCTTCAACGCCTTAGCTACGCCTGCTTCTATCGCTATCTCTTTGTCCTCGCTCATATCCTTGGCGTTGTAATCTATATAGAACACCGAGGCCGACTTTTTTGCCTTCGCATCTATCTTCGCGTATTTGATTGACACTAAAACCGTATCGTCTACACCTTTCTCGTTTACGGTCACAGCCACATCGCAAAGCTTTTCGCCAATAGTTCCTTTCATTATTATCCCATCCGAACTGTCTTCCATGGTCTTCTTAGCCAGCTCCGTGTTCGCACCAGCTTCTATCGAGTAGGCGATCTGTTTGACTCCCTGTAACACAGACCCGTATTTTCTTACAACACTACTCACCGTCCAACCCGTAGTAAAGTTCCTGACGTCAGTGTTCTTAATACTCTTCACCACTCCCTTTTCCACACTATCCCAAAAATTCAGCACGCTTTTATTTGTGAATGCAACTGAATACCAGTCTTCCTTGTGCGATTTGTCAATGCTGAGGTAGCCCTGCTTCACAAGCTTGTTAAGGTCGCTCCTGAACGCGTCTTCGGAGTTTGTTATTTGGGATGGTGCCTCAAAAGGAACACCATTAACACTGAGCCTATTATAGATCTTTGCATAAATAGTCTGGTAATCTTTAAGCGTGAAATAACCGCTGTTTTTCTCTTTTACGGATTTCATCTCAACGGTTTCCAAAACAATCTTTGCTGCCTCAGAGCTCTTGCCGGGTTTTTCGGTAAACCGGCCATTCTCATCCCTCGAAGCTGTTTCCATCCCCGTCGTGGATTTGAGGCCTGTCTGACCTGGTGCAAAAGGTCCGCCGGGTCTACTTAAGTATTCAAGACTATTTTTCGCTTCAACACTTCCTAAACCTGCAGCCTTCTCCAAACATGCTTTTGCTTCTTCAGGTCTTCCCATTTTATACAGAATTAAACCTTTGTTATTCAAAGCATTGTAGTGCAAAGGCCGTAATTCTAACGTTTTATCGTAAAACATAATTGCATCATTATATTGACCGTTATTATCCAATATAAATCCAGCCCTGAACCAAGCATCTGCATTTTGAGGATCTAGTTTGACAATTTCTAGGAAACTTTCGAAAGATTTACCATAATTTCCCTGACTAAAATAATCTTCGGCTTCGCTCGTTTTAATTACAGATTTAGATTCGGGAGAGCTAAAAATTGACGAAGTAAATTTAACCGAATATATTATAAATGCAATAACCTGGTATACGACTGTTAATGCCAACCCAAGATAGCCCCCTGTTGTATCTTTTATGTGAAAATAATGAACAAATGCATTTCCTGATATAATAAACACCAATAGGGGTAATAGGCCAAAAACAAACTTTTTTCCAGTACCCAACATAATGAATATGCTAATTAAGAGAACAATAGATGCCGCGATTATTAATACAGGATCCTCTACATAAACTATTGGGGTCGCAGCAAAAACTATTTGCGGTATTGCAATCATAGCCAAAGCAACCGCAATTATTTTAGCACCCGTTGGCATTTGCTTAATCCCATTCAAGAGATTTGCAACAGGATTTTGTTTCTGAGTAGTTCTTTCATTACTTCCAGCCAATTTCATCCACGCCGAGATGGACTTGACGCCGGTATTTTCCTGAACTGCGAGATACCTACCAGGCTTGTTCGACGCATTAATAAAGCCGCGAAGCGACTGGCCTAGGAGAGTGTCTCCATTGGTTTGTGCCGCAGGTCTGTTGAAGAAGGTTTGAGTAAGCCCGATTATTTCGTTGTGAGAAAGCTTTGTGCGCTCAAGAGCTTCGTGGAGTATGTATTCATTAACCAGGTTCGTTGCCCCTGTCGCTTTTTCCTGTTCCAGCAGGAAGTTAATAACATCAACCGCCAGCGCGCTTTCTGAACCGAGGAAGTATTTCTCTTTCCCAAAAACTTTTGATGTGAACCACTGGAAAGATGTTTCAGGATTACGGAGAGTGTTAACCGCTGTTTCTATTTCATTGTCCGCTACGCCTTTAGCTTTAAGCGCACCTCGCAAATCCTGCTCGCGTTCAAGTATTTTGCCAGACCTTTCCTTGGCTATTTTCACCACATCTGAATTATGATTATGCAGTTCATCACTACCCAGCGCAATATCAGCACGTACCTGCGCTTCCTCTGCCTGAGATAGGCCTGTGCTGATGTTTCCCGAATTGCCCCGAACATAGTAGATCGCATCGGCAGCAGCCTCGCGTATGTCAGCATTTTCATTTTTATCATTGTATATTTCAAGAAGTATCGGTAAAGCATCTTTAGCGGCAGTTCCAATAAGTCCAAACACAGATATGAGAGCCTTGCTATCGACATCGTTCCCCTGTTTTCTGCTTTCTTTCAATAGATCAATGGTAGCAGGTAGAAGAACATCTTTTTTATCACCTGTTTTTCCTAAGATACATGCTGCTATTGTGTGTGCAGTTAAATTGTAGTTGCTGTCTTTCAATACATTGATAAGCGCGGGAATAGCATCTTTGGGAAGTGGGTTTATGCCCCATAGTATCAATAAAATATTAGAATGATCGTAACGATCGCTTTTCAATGCGTTCAAGAGTGCAGGAACAGCAGGGACACCAATTTTTGCGAGTTCACCTTCTGTAACTTTGGAGTAGTCTCCATCTCTTAGTTGTTTCATCAACTCATTTATCTTACTGTAGTCTACAGAAGTACCCTGAATTTTGTTGATCGCATCGGCAACAGTTTTACATACATCTAAACTTGAATCCGTGTCGTTCAATATTGCGAAAAGAGCAGGCAAAGCATCTTTGGCGGCAGACCCTATATTCCCGAGCGCATCCATGGCAGTGTCGCTAATATAATCTCCAACTCGGGTTTCTTTTAATATATCAAGGAGTGCTGGAACAGCAGGGCCACCATGGCCTTCGCGAAGCCGCGGCGCGCTAGAAAAGAAGTGGGTCTCAA
>CAZSIW010000189.1:0-5228 GCA_964606755.1 uncultured Elusimicrobiales bacterium
GTCATATAGCGTAAAGACCGTGGTGCCTAGAGTTGGAATGCCTATGGAGGCCCCGCTGAATTTCTCCCTGTTCACCGATACGCCCGCGTCTACAGCCGGGGAATAAAGCGCTCCCGCCTGCGCGCGCCTCAGTTCGCGGGCGTTGCGCAGGGCGGCCTGCGCGGACGCCAGAGTCGGGCTGTTTGCAAGGGCGTTCTTTATAAGCGCGTTCAGCGTCTTTGAGTGGAACAACTCCCACCACTGCGCGGAGATGTCATCGCCCTGTGAAAGAATTTGTACGCGGCTGCCGGGGGCGGAAGTTTTCCCTGGCTGGTTGCGCACATATTCTGTAATATCAGGCGCCTTGGGAGCATGGAACTTCGGTCCCACGGCGCAACCTGTCACGATAAGCGCCAACACTAAGACGAAGGTTATTTGTCTCATGGCAAAGTTTACCACAGAGCAAAGATATTTCAAATGACTCCAATTGTCGGCGAACTGATTTTATAGCGCTTTTTGTTGTTTTCATGGCTGCGGGATTGTTTTATGCCGGGCGGTTTCCGCAACGTCAGTATGACAGCTTGATGTTAAATTTGAAGATTGTTAAAATGCGGGCTAAAGGGGGGAGTATGAAAAAATATATTTTAGTGTGTCTTGTCGCAGGCATTCTATGCGCTTTTGGCTGCAGGAAAGATCAGGCGCATCCTTATGGCCAACAATCCACAATATCTGCCCAGGCGAACGAGCAGAATTTCAGTTCGCCTGAACCCAAGATCGGGGAATACGCAATATGCCCCATAAATAAAAGCAAATTCAGCATTAAACCGGATTCCCATTATATCGTGTTCAACGGCAAAAAATATTATACCTGCTGCGGGGACTGTTACGCCGAGTTGAAGAGTAATCCCGAAAAGTATTTAAAAAAGTAAGATGCGTTATATATTGACCGTAATATTTCTCATCGCGATAGTCGTGGCGTTTTCATACAGAAATATTTATTGTCCTCGAGGCGGTGAACGCCTGTCGGAATGCGGTGCGGTCACAATTTATGCGGTTAGCAAAGGCGGCGTTGAAACCGTGCCGCAAATATCAAAAACTGATGCGGAATGGAAAAAACTTCTTACCCGGGAACAGTACAAAATAACGGTAGGCATGGGAACCGAGAAGCCCTTCGTCAATAAATACTATGCCAACAAGAAAAAAGGCATATATAAATGCGCGCGCTGCGGCACCGACCTGTTCAGCTCCGATCAAAAATACGATTCCGGCTCGGGCTGGCCCAGCTTCACTGCGCCGGTTTCACGCAATAATATAATCCTTCGCAAACACCTTACGCTCCTTGGAATGCGCACACGGGTGTTCTGCGCCCGTTGCAGCGCGTATCTCGGGGAGGTGTTCGATGACGGGCCGCCGCCCGCGCGCGAACGTTACTGCATGGATTCTGCCGCGTTTGATTTTATTGAGGCTCATTAAGCTGTTCATATTTAAACAAAGGAGAAATAATCCCATGTTCAGCGAAAACGCAGTAAAACAAGGGCTTCCAATTGTGTTTAAGAAAAGAATGGCGTTGTTTTTAGTTATATTGTTATCTTACCCCGTATACGCTGCGGAAACGGAGTTGTTAAAACCGTCTCCAGAAATAACAGCCCTGCAGGAATCATTTTCACGTTTGGCCGAAACCGTAAAACCGACCGTCGTTAATATATCCACTATCTTTGAGGAAGAGATGCCGCAGTACGAGTTCTTTTCGGTTCGCCGTTCGAGGAATTCTTCGGCGAGCCCAGGGCCCCGCGGAAGTCGCCGGTACAGAAGGCGCAGGCCGAGGGATCCGGAGTCGTCATCAGCGCTGACGGTTTGATACTTACCAACGAGCACGTGATACACGGGGCGCAGTCCATAAAAGTGACGCTTTCCGACGATAAGAATTACACCGGAAAACTGATAGGCAAAGATGAGCGCACCGATATCGCGGTCATAAAGATAAACGCGGGGAAAGACATCACCTACGCGAGGCTCGGCGATTCTGACAAGATAAAGGTGGGGGAATGGGTGATAGCGGTGGGCTCGCCGTTCGGGCTTGAGAAAACGGTCACGAAAGGGATCGTGTCCGCGAAAAGGCAGTCTCTCGTGATAGAAGGCAAGGTTTATCATAATCTCATCCAGACCGACGCGGCTATAAACCGCGGCAACTCGGGAGGGCCGATGTTCAATCTCTCGGGCGAGGTAATAGGAATAAATACGGCTATTTATGCCCCGACAGGTGTTTTTTCCGGAGTCGGGTTTGCCCTTCCTATAAATAACGCAAAAGACATACTCGAGTCGCTGATACACAAGGGCAAGGTTGTGCGCGGCTGGATCGGCGTCGAGATACGCGGCGTGGATGCGGCGATAGCGAAGCAGTTCGGGCTTCCGGATCCTTCGGGTGTTCTTGTAAATACGGTTTTTGATAATTCGCCCGCTCAAAAGGCGGGGCTTAAACGGGGTGATGTCATAAGAGCCGTTGACGGGAAAAAGATCGATTCTGCCGATGAGCTTCAGTCAATCGTTTCTCACATGGAGCCGAAGAAAGTGATGAATATCATGATAATCCGTAACAAAAAGGAAATGAACATAACCCTCACGACAGGCGAGGCGCCTTCCGAAGAAAAGATGGAGGCCTTAGGCCAGGCGGCAGCTCCCGAGGAATCCTCATCTTCAAAGTGGCAGGGAATGAAGGTAGTGACTGTTAACAGTGATTTGGCCAGGAGATTCAACCTTCCGCAGGATGAGAAGGGCTGTGTTGTCATCGATGTGAGCCAGGGCAGCATGGCGGAATCGATGGGGGTGATGCCCGGCGATCTCATAAAGGCTGTAAATCAGGTTCCCACGCCTGCGGTTAAGGAGTTCGAAGCCGCGACGGCAAAAGTAAAACTGTCGGACGGCGTCGTGCTCGACATCAACAGGCAGGGCGCATCGATATATTTATCCTATTCTCAGAATGAATGATGTGGTTGTCATATTAAGGGCATATCCGGAAAGCAGTGATAAAGCCCGGCACATTCCGTGCCAAGCCGGGTATTCGCAGCGCTGGCGCGCGACCTATATGCTGCTCACAAGGGCGGTGACCGGCAGGGTGACTCTTACGGTCGTTCCCTTTCCTTTTGTTGACTCTACGGTGATCTTTCCGTTGTGGTTTTTAACTATCTGCTGGCAGGTCGGCATGCCGAGGCCGATGCCGTGAAGCTTTGTGGTGATGAAAGGCTCAAATATCTTGTCGAGCACTTCCTTGTCCATGCCCGCCCCGTTGTCACCGATGCTGATATAAACCGAGTTGTCATCATAACGGCCGGATATCTTTAACACGCCTGTTTTTTTCGTGAACGACTCAAATGAGTTTTCAATAAGGTTGTTTAATAGCTGCCGAACTTGTTTTTTGTCGGCGTTTAAAACCATGTCTTTAAAATCTATATCCATGACTACCCTTACCGAATAGTCTTTATACTTTGTGCGGTTCGATTCCACTACTTCCTTCAGAATATCAAGAAGTTTTATCGGCTCCATGTTAATAATGTTCAATCCGGTATAATCCAACAGCTCTTTGAGGATGGCGTTTATCTCGTCTATTTTATAGTTGATGTTGTCATAACTTCTCTTGATGTCCTGGCCGCTGCATTTCTTGTATATGTTGTAGCTTCCCGTTTTGATGACTGAAAGGGGCGAGCGTATCTCGTGCGCCATGTTCAGCGCGAGGTTAAGAATGTCCTTTATCCGTTTCTCCTGCGCGGTCTTTTTATCGGTGACATCCGTCCAGTACACGGTAACACCCTCGGCCGCGGGGTATATTTTTATGTTGTACCACCTCTCATGCTTGAACGGGTCGGCCATCTCGAATTCGGTCTGCTCCCGCTTTTCCATCGCGTGCCTGTAGCTCACGTCGTATTTATTCTCCACCAGGAAAGGAAACTCCAGCCATATATTTTTGCCTATCATCTCCTCGGGTTTTTTGGATACGTTCCTGGCCGCCCGCGGGTTGATGTAGCTGAAGCGCCACTGCTTGTCCAGCACAAAAAAACCGTCGCTTATGCTTGAGAGTATCTGGCTGAGCCTCTCCCTGTTTCTTTCCAGCTCCGCCTGCGTTTCCTTGAGGCTGGTTATATCGTTTCCGACGCACAGTATCTCCCTGATCGCCCCGTTTTTGTCTCTTATCGCCTTTTTTGACCAGGATACCCATGCGCGGCTGCCGTCTTTCCTGATCTGCTCTATCTCGAAACCGCCGTATTTTTCGGGTTTGTCGCTGATATCCCTGACGAGTCTTTCGACCAGGTTTTGCGCGTCCGGGACCTGCGGCACAAGGATAGCGATGCTTTGCCCCAGCAGCTCGTCTTTCCTGTAACCGAAAAAATTCAGGGCGAACCGGTTGGCGAAAAATATTTTTCCGTCCGGAAACCAGCGGAGGATGACGCTGTTCGCGGTTTCCACGAGCTCGAGGACGTAATGCTCGCTTTCCATGAGTTCTTTGTTGATCATGGAAAGGCTTTCCGTCCTTTCGGCTACGCGCTGCTCCAGTTCGGCGTACGATTTGAGAAGTTTGCTTTCGGCGACCGCTTTTTCTTCTTTTGCCTTTTTGATCTCAAAAGCTTTTTTAACGGCAGGGCCCAGGCGCAGCAGGTGGTCTTTCAACACATAGTCGGAAGCGCCGGCGCGCAGAAGCTCCACCGCGGCCCTTTCGTCAAGCACCCCGGTAACGATTATGAACGGTATAAAAGCATAGCGTTCCTGCGCGAGGCGCAGGGCCGACAGCGCGTCAAACCGGGGCAGCCTGTAGTCGGCTAGTATTACATCAGGCTTAAACCGCTCAAGCTCCTTTGCGTAATCCTCTTTAGTCTCAACTCTTCTGGACGAACAGGTGAAACCTGCGTCCGAGAGCTCTTCCTCGTTAAGACGCGCGTCAGCGGGGTTGTTTTCCAGCATTAGAACTTTTATCTGGGTCGTCATATCCCTCCTGTTCTACGAACAAAGAATAGTAAATATACAAGTTCCTGAGAATCGGCTGGCAAATATCTTCGTTGACTATTTTCCACCAGCATTATAGTTGATAGGGGGTAAAAAATATGTCTTTTGTTTCCAGCCCATAGAATAATATGGTATTATGATTGGCGATATGCTTAGAAAACCCCTGTTCTGGATCACTTTTTTTCTTGTCTCATTGGCGGCTGCCGCTTTTACATTCCGCTATTTTCCGAAGGCTTTTCCCGTGGTAACTCTCAAAC
>CAZSIW010000190.1:0-5205 GCA_964606755.1 uncultured Elusimicrobiales bacterium
AATCCCTATGCCGAGATTCGCACCACCGGAGAATTTGTCATTTAAAGTGTAAGACCTGCCTCCAGAAACGGAGAACTTGCTATCGTCAGCTATCTTGTATTCTATAAGAGCGTTGCCTCTGGAGACCTGGCCGTCGTCTCTATTGCGTGAGTCCACATAATCGTCCTGACTGCTGAACCCAACTGACGCTTTGTAATCCACTTTCTTGCCGTTATATCCTGTCATGATCGAAGTGTCAAGGAGTCTTGGTGAACCGCCGGTAATATCAACCTCTGTGCCGTTGATCTGCTCAGGTGTTTTTGTAATAATGTTTACCATGCCTGTGTAAGCGTTGGCGCCGTAGAGCGATGATCCCGCACCTTTTACCACCTCAATGCGTTCTATTTCGTCTATGCCAATAGCTTGCTGGCTCCACAGTATTTCGTTATATACGTCCCATTGGATCGGGCGCCCGTCTATCATTGCGAGTATAGTGGTTTCTGTTTCATGGAAACCGCGCACATTAACAAAAGCGTTCCTGCTGTTGGTTGTTTGAAGATTTATGCCGCACACGAAGCGCAGCGCTTCAGGGATGCTGGTCGCACCGGACTGTTTGATCTGCTCAGCGGTAATAACCTCGACAGAAGCTGGAGCTTCGGTAACACGTTGTTCTTTGCGCGAAGCAACTACTACGGATGGAATGTCCATGAAAAGCAACTGTTCGACGTTTCCGGATTTGTCTTCGTCCGAAAAAACCGTTTGGGTAAGAGCACCGACAAAAAGGCAGGCAAACAGCGGGGCAACAAGAACTCTACAGTTCATCCTTCCTCCTTACAACTAAGTTTTAACATAACTATATGTCGCCTAGAATTTAACTTTGTTTTTGGAGGTTCTTCTAAAATACTATCAAATAATTTCCGTGATTGCAATATTTTGATACTGGAAATATCAGGAAAAAAGTAGTCAAGGCTCTGGAGTTTAGGGTTGCGCTATTTAAACTTTTTGTTCCACTGGTGGGTTCTGTACTTCGTTTCGACAAGCTCGTTTTTCAGTTTTATTTCCTGGTCCGTCAATTTCGAAAATATTATTTTCGAATTGAAAAAGTTCTCTATGCATAGTTTTGCGCTATGAGCGAACGACTGAAGGTCAATATCGCCATCCAGGTGGATAGAGCCCTGCTGTAGAAGCGTTTTGTTCCTTCTTCTCTGGCTCGAGCCAACGATCTTCTTGCCCGAAGAATGGAGGTCATATTTAAAAAAGGTCTGCACGCAATAGCCTTTCTTAAGGGTTTTTGTGCCCTCCTCATAAAAATCCGTAGATATACCCATTGTTTCAAGCGAATTCTTGATGACCGAATGCACGGCCTTGTAGGTCATGGACTGGTCGTAAACATGCTCCCAGTCGTTCTTGTTGGTCACGAAACTGTAGGAGATGTCCTTGCCGTGAATAACTGTAAGCCCGCCGGTCATCCTTCTTACGATGGGGTGTTTATGGAAAACTTCATCCGGGTATTTCTGGAAATAACCCAGCGTCACGCAGGGAGTGCTCCAGTTATATATCCTGAAAGTGGTTTTCGTGTTTTTCCCTTCGTCATGCAGGAGGAAAATGGCCTCATCTATCGCCATGTTCTCTACCGCGTCCGCAGGATCACTTATTATTAAACGCCATTCTTTTTGCATTTTGTGATCGCGCCCTCTTTTAATAGCATCTGTAATTTCTTCTTTACCCCGCCTTTCGCGCTGTAGCCGCCCATCGAGCCGTCCTTCCTTATTACCCTGTGGCAGGGAACGATAGGCGCGAAGGGGTTTGCGCCGAGGGCGTTGCCGACAGCTCTCGAACCACCGGGTTTGCCGGCTAGCTTTGCGACCTCTCCGTACGTAAGGACCTTGCCTCTTGGGATTTTGGAAACGATTTTCCAGACTTTCCGGTAAAATGGCGGGTATTTGTTGAATTCAGCAAGCACTTTTTTCGGCAATTTCATTTTTATTAACTCCCAGTCTTCGGTCGTCAGTCACATCTTTTTGTTTTTGCTGAAGCTGAAGACTGACGACTGAAAGCTTATTTGACGTTGTAGATGTTAAGACACCCTTTCTCATCGCAATATGTGTATATCCTGTTCGGCCTGTAGTTGTTGGTGTAATTCTTATAAACGGTCTTTATGTAGTTTTTCGTCTCCTTATACGGGGGCACGTTCTTATACTTTTTCACCTTTTCCGGCCCGGCGTTGTAGGCGGCAAGCGCCAGTTCCAGGTCGCCGTCGAACTGGTAGAGCATATCTTTCAGGAACTTGGTTCCCGCGTCCACATTCTCCTTGGGTGAAAAGATATCCTTTACCCCCAACAATTTTGCGGTATCCGGCATCAACTGCATCAGCCCGCAGGCCCCTTTGTTCGAAACATCGTTCTTGTTGAAGCCTGACTCCGCCTTCATTACCGCCTTGATGAGCTGGGGGTCCAGCCCGTGCTTGTCTGCGGCTGAGCAGATCAAGTCGTCATACTTGTCCATTTTGTTGTCAATGTTCGCGTGTTTGGCAACTACCTTTGCGGGTGTTACAGTACTTTGCGTGCTCTTCTGCAACGTCGCCGTCGGTTTCCCAGCGGGTACCCCGTAATGGACACGCTTTACTTCCCCGCGCTCGAACTTGATTATAGCATATCCTGTGCTGACAGTCAGAGAGCCGTTCTTTTCTTTTTGAACATTGCCTTCAATTTCGTTGCCATTTTTTAGAAAAACAGTCCCGTAATCCGAAAAAAGGTTTACAGGCAAACAGATAGCAAATAGTGATAGAAACACAACGATTTTCATATAAGTAAGTATAACTGCTTTTTTTGGAATTATCCATAGTATTTTTATAAAACCAATTAGTGCTTCATTTCGAACGGCTGGGGAGATCCTGCACTGGCGGGATTGAAACAGTTCTAAACGGCGTCATTTTAAGCCCTGTTTCATATTGAAACGGCAAGTATTTTCTGCATTTGTGCCGGTTTCATAGTCGTTCATCAGTTCCTTGAAACCAGCTGCCGATGGCTCCAGGCAGGTTAAGTCTATACCGAAACCTGTTATTCCCTTTTCAGCGAGTTTCAGTCTCTGGTTAAAGTTCGATACAGGGTTGTAAGGGTAGAGTATAAAGGAATCGTTCTCTATGCCCATATCGAAAACATTTTTCTTGTCTTCTGTGGTTGAATAAACCGTTTTTCCGGCATAAGGTGTGCCGGTTTTAAGCATCTTCGAGCGCACAATAACGGGTTTGCCGTAAAGGAAAACTATCATCTCACTTCCAAGACCTATCTTAGACATCATGAAAAGGTTCAGCAGGTCATCTTCCCACGAGGCTATGTATTTGGTCATGCCGGCGTCTTTTAAAACCCTTGCCGAGTACGCGTTCAAATAATATAGATACGGCCCGCTTATAAGCTCGGCGTTAAGTCCCTTTGTCATGCTTATATGCGCGACATTATTTAATACCAGCCGCTTTACTCCCAGCTCCAGCATTGAGTGAATGGCCTTTTGCCAGTTGTCGGTTTCCCTTTCATTGATATACGGCGGCAGTTCTATCGCGACATCCCTGCCCGGGTTCAGGTTTTTCCATTCCTCGAACTGGTATCTGTTCTCGACAGTCAGATTGAAGATAATCTGTTTGGCATGGTTCTCAGAAAATAAAATGTTCAGCCATTCAGGATTATCGGTTCTCACCCACAATGATTCCTTTGAACTCTTTGAGTTCTTCCATACGCTTGATATTAAGGAGGTGTAACTCTGCGAGTATCTGGGCTCCGGTTTTATTCTCTTTTTTACATAATCCGTGTACATCTTGTCGATGTCCTCTTCAAGGCCGGTCTCGTCGCTCTCGATATCGCTTATTTTGAATATCGAACTGCCAACACTTAAGTCTTTGATGTCGCACATTGAACTATATAAATTAATGTTGTCATTCCCCGACTTGATCGGGGAATCTAGTTTCGCTGATAGGCAGTTTCCTGGATCCCCCGCTTTCGCGGAGGATGACGGAAAGAGACTTTTTCTGGCAGAGGAATCCAGTTTCGTTTCTAATTGCAAATCCTCTATTTTGAGAGTTTTTGTAGTATCGTTTTCGCTGTCCGATATCCTCACGCGGTCGCCGTCAGATATTTTCTCATTGGAATTAAAGTAGACCCGCTCACTGTCGAACCGAACCAGTTCGCCTATCCTTTTGCCGTGGCAGTGGTGGTTCTCCGGGTCGAGCAGATTGGGGTCGCGGCCTGAAAAAAGAAACGTGGACTTTTCCCTCGCGAAATCGTTGGCGAGTATGCCGAGCACCTCGGTGGTGGCCTTCTCCAGGTCGCCTTCCTTGGCGTCCACAAGAAGCCTGTAGGCCTTTACCACCCTGTAAACGTAGGCGCTGCTTCTCATGCGGCCCTCGATCTTTAGGGCCTTCACCTTGGTTTGCTTGATCTTTTGAACGAACTCAGCCAGCTGGAAATCTTTGGGCGAGAAAAGGAAACCTTTTGAGTCATCCATGTTCCATATCCTGCGGCACGGCTGGGCGCATCTTCCCCTGTTGCCGCTGAGGCCCGAAAGAAAGCTCGAGAACAGACACATCCCTGAAACAGAAAAACAAAGCGCCCCGTGGCAGAATATCTCTGTCTCTACTGTGGATTTATTAGATATAGTTTTTATTTCAGGGAGCGTCAGTTCCCTAGCCAACACCGCTCTTTTAAAACCCATATCCTTAAGCGCCTCAAGCCCCGCGCTGTTGTGCACGGACATCTGAGTGCTTGCATGGAGATTAAGATCGCCGAAATAATCTTTGACTATCCTGGCAAGTCCGAGGTCCTGAACAATGAGAGCGTCCGGCTTTATGTGTTTGATGTTGGCGAGAAGCTTCACCACATCGTTTATCTCGTCGTGCTTAATGAGAATATTCAAAGCGAGGTAAACCTTTTTGTTGTTGGTGTGGGCGAAATCAGTCATCACCTCAAGATCGTAAAGGTTCAGCCTGTGCGCCGCTATGCGGGCGTTAAAGTCCTCTACGCCGAGATAAACCGCATCAGCCCCCGCCCGCAGGGCGGTTACAAATGATTGTTTCGATCCGCAAGGTGCAAGTATTTCGAGTTTATTTATTGGTGTTTTCATGTTTTTTTATAATTTGAATGATGTTTAGGAATCCTTATTTGTTCACATCTTTTACAGCTTCTGAATGCAGTGTTAAATATTTAACAATTTCAGGATTCATGATTAGTTTGTTAT
>CAZSIW010000191.1:0-5156 GCA_964606755.1 uncultured Elusimicrobiales bacterium
GGCGACATTCAGGAAGAAGCGGCCGGCGTGACTGTAGGCAAAATAGAGGAAAAAGTCGATGTCGCCGAGGTTGACGCGACGGCGCCCGAGGTGGAACGTCTTGTCAACGCGATAATTCTGGGCGCGCTCCAGCAAAAAGCCTCTGACATACACATCGAACCCTTCGAAAGTAAATTTATCTGCCGTTACCGCATAGATGGGCTTCTGAGAGAAGCGCCTTTCCAGCTTCCTTTCAGCTTCAGGAACGCGCTCATAGCGAAGCTCAAAATAATGACCGAGCAGATGGACATTACTGAACGCAGAAGGCCGCAGGACGGTAGAATTCAGGTCGTGGCGAAGGGAAACCCCATAGAGTTCAGGGTAAATATCGTGCCGACCGTCTTTGGCGAATCGTGCGTCATGCGCGTGCTGGACAGGTCGTCGGTCAAAGTTGATATGGACGTGCTCGGGTTTATGCCGGACACCAGAAAAAAACTCGAGACATCGATAGTTAAGCCCTACGGGCTGGTGCTGGTCTGCGGGCCAACGGGCTCCGGCAAATCCACCACCCTTTATTCGGTGCTAAACTCCATTAACTCTCCGGACGCGAAGATCCTCACCGCCGAAAACCCCGTCGAGTATAACCTGCCGGGCATAATACAGGTTAACGTCATACAGGAGATAGGGTTTGATTTTGCAACGGCCTTGAGGTCTTTCCTCAGGCAGGACCCAGACGTCATAATGGTCGGTGAGATACGTGACAAGGAAACCGCCCAGATAGCGATGGAAGCGGCCATGACGGGACATCTGGTGTTTTCGACGATACATACCAATGACGCTCCGAGCGCGGTGGCGCGACTGCATGAAATGGGAATACCGACGTTTTTGATATCGTCCTCTATCGAGTGCGTGCTCGCGCAGAGGCTCGTTCGCCGTGTCTGCAGCGAGTGCAAACAGCCCATAGCGATGACCGAGGAGTACAGCGAGCTGTTCTTGAAAAATAACGTAGATATCTCCAACGCCACCCTTTTCAAAGGCAGGGGCTGCGACACCTGCAAGGGCAGCGGCTACAAGGGAAGGATGGGGATACACGAGATACTCATGATGACGGAAGAGATGAGGGCCCTGCTTCTTAAAGAGATAGCGGCAGGCCCCATACGAGAACTTGCCAGAAAACAGGGGATGAGAACACTTCTTGAAGACGGACTGGAAAAGGTTAAGCAGGGACGCACGACCGTGGAAGAGGTGCTCGCGTCAGCGCAATAATGTCCGTGAGTGAAGGATAAAATGGAAAAGAAAGATTGTTCAGCCGACGCCATGAAAGAGATTTTTGAGATAGTAAAAAATATCTCTTCGACGCTTGATGTCGACGCGTTGCTAAAAAGGCTGGATTCGGCCGCGGAAAAGCTCCTTGACTGCGAGGCTTCATCCATAATGCTGCTCGATGAGGACAAAGAACACCTGACATTCAAAGTCGCAAGCGGAGAAAAGGGCGGCATAATACAGAAGATGAAGCTTAAGATCGGGCAGGGTATAGCGGGCAGCGTGGCACAGGAAAAAAAGCCGCTAACGGTTGAAGACGCCGCAAAAGACCCGCGTTTCGATGCCAATATCGACAAGAGCTCGGGCTTTGTCACAAAATCCATAGCCTGTGTGCCGATGTTCGCGGAAGGCGAGCTTGTGGGCGTGATGGAGGTCCTTAACAAGAAAAACGGACACTCTTTCAACGCCGCGGATATGGACATCCTGCAGAGCATCGCGGCTCTAGCGGCCGTTAGCATTAATAACGCGAAGCTCGCCGAAGACCAGAGGAACTTCTTTATCAACATGATTGAGATCCTCATATCCTGCATAGAATCGAAAGACCAGAAGATGGTCGGCCATTCCTGGCGCGTGGCTCAGCTTGCAACGAAGATCGGTAAGAACATGGGAATAAAGGACGCGGAGTTCAAGAATCTCTACTACGGCGCTCTGCTGCACGACATAGGCCTGCTGGGCCTAAGAACAGCTATCTCTGTCGAGCAGGGTGTAGTTACGCTGAAGTCGACCGGGGAACCCGAGACTACCCACCCTAGGATAGGTTCGGACATGGTCAGGAACGTTAACCTTATAAAGGGTTCGGCGGTGATCATACGCCATCATCACGAGAACTACGACGGCACCGGTTATCCCGACGGACTCGCCGGAGAAAAGATCCCGCTCGCCGCCAGGATAGTCGCTCTGGCCGAAAGCATCGACGAGATGCGCATAGGCGGAATACCCGAGAACAAAATAATGCAGATGGTTGAGCTTGGGCAGGACACGCGTTTTGACCCGCGCCTGGTCGGACTTTATCTCAAAGACATTTCGGAGAATAATCAATAATTCCTTCATGTCTCTGGTAAGAACCTTGTAGGCAGTGTGATTATTTTATATAATAAATCACGCTGTTTTTTTATTTTGATATCAAAAATGAGGTATATCACATGAAAAACGTTAAGCAGCTTTTAAAAAATGCCAGCAGGCCGTCTGAAATAGCAGGAGCCCTGCATTCTTTCTACAGGGGAAAGATCGAGATCGCTCCCAAATGCCGCATAAATTCCATAGATGATTTCTCTGTCTGGTACACGCCGGGCGTCGCAAAGGTGTGTAAAGACATACAGGCTAATCCCGAACTTGCTTTCGAGTATACTAACAAATGGAACTCCGTGGCGGTTGTCAGCGACGGCACAAGGGTTCTGGGCCTGGGCGACATCGGACCCGAAGCCGGTCTTCCCGTGATGGAGGGCAAGGCCCTTATTTTCAAATATCTCGGCGGTGTTGACGCTTTTCCGATATGCCTGGATACGAAAGATGAGGATAAGATTGTCGAAACCGTAAAAATACTCCAGCCCTCTTTCGGCGGCATCAACCTTGAGGACATCGAGCAACCCAAGTGTTTTCCTGTCCTTGCGCGCTTGAAGAAAGACTGCCGCATCCCCGTCTGGCACGATGACCAGCAGGGGACGGCCCTTGTGACGCTTGCAGGACTCATTAACGCACTAAAAGTCGTGAACAAGAAAATTGGCGATGTCCGTATCGCCCTAATAGGGGCGGGAGCCGCAAATATATGCATCGCCAGGCTGATAATATTTTATGGAGCCAACCCCGGCAAAGTCGTAATGGTAGACTCAAAGGGAACTCTGAACAAAGACAGGCTGGACCTGAACCAATATCATGAAAAATGGGATATGTGCGAAAGAACGAACAAAGATAATCTGAAAGGCGGGATTAAGGAGGCAATGGAAGGCGCGGATGTAGTGATAGCTCTTTCAACCCCCGGCCCCGGAATAATCCAGAAAGAATGGGTAAAGAAGATGGCCCCGAAAGCCATAGTGTTCGCGTGCGCCAATCCCGTACCGGAGATATGGCCCTGGGAAGCGATCGAAGCGGGCGCCGCCGTGGTCGCGACCGGAAGAAGCGATTTCGATAACCAGGTAAACAACTCGCTCGGGTTCCCGGCGATATTTCGAGGAACGCTTGACGTGCGCGCAAACGCCATTACCGATGATATGTGCATAACCGCGGCCGTGGAGCTCGCGGGCTGCGTCAAACCGACGCCAAAAAAGATATTGCCTTCCATGGAAGAGTGGGAGATATACCCGAAGATCGCGGCGGCCGTCGGCGCAAAAGCCGTGGAGCTGGGCATCGCGGGAAATAAGATGAGCAAGAGCCGGATATACGCTCAGGCAAGAGAGATGATATTAAGAAGCAGAAAACTGACCCAGACCATGATGAAGACAGGGCTTATTAGAAAGTCAAAAATAGCTTTATAGCTGTCAGTCTTCAGTCGTCAGCTTTCAGCAAAGACCTGGTTGATTTTTTGCTGATGACTGAGAGCTGATAGCTGAAAGCTTTTCAATATTATGAAAACGATCGAAGCAAAAAAAATCACCGACGTGGTTTCGCGGCTCTGCAAGAGCGCGAATTATTATCTTCCGGAAGACGTCTGGAAATCGCTGGAGGGCTCGCTCAAAAAAGAGAACACGGAGCTCGGTAAAATGGTCTTCGACCAGATACTCGGCAACGCCCGGATCGCCACCCAGAAGAATATGCCCCTGTGCCAGGATACAGGGTTGATGGATATCTTTATCAAGCTGGGACAGAACGTCCGCATAGAGGGCGGTTCTTTGAAAGATGCCGTTAACCTCGGTGTGGCTAAGGGCTGTAAAGAAGGGTATTTGAGGAATTCCATGGTGAAAGACCCGCTCGACAGGATCAACACGGGTGACAACACGCCGGCGCAGATATACATTGATATAGTTGAGGGAGACGTGTTCGAACTGACAGTCATGCCCAAGGGCGGTGGAAGCGAGAACGCGAGCGTTCTTAAGATGTTGATCCCCTCTGACGGCTGGCAGGGAGTTCACGATTTTATCATGGCCACGGTCAGGGAAAAGGCGATCTCAGCCTGTCCGCCGGTCATAGTGGGTGTCGGGATTGGCGGTAGTTTCTCATCGGTCGCTCTTCTTGCGAAGAAGGCTTTGCTCAGGCCGATAGGTTCGAACAATGAAATTTATTTTTATAGCGCGAAAGAAAAAGAACTTTTAAATGAAATAAACGAGATAAAATACGGTCCGATGGGCCTCGGTGGCGAGGTGACGGCGCTGGCGGTACACATCAACACCGCTCCGTGCCACATCGCTTCCCTGCCGGTCGCCGTGAGCATGCAGTGCCACTCTTGCCGCAGGATCAGGGAAACTATATAATGAATCTTACAGTTTCACAGTTGATAGAAAAAATTGAAACACTCAGGGCCGGCGATATTATTGAGCTGACGGGCACGATCTATACCGCGCGCGACTCAGCGCACAAAAAGATAGCCCGGATAATAACCGAAAACGGCAAATTGCCGTTCGCGCTGAAAGACGCCGTAATTTATTATTGCGGGCCCTGCCCAAAAAACGAGACAAGGGGTGACGTGATAGGCTCCTGCGGCCCTACGACCTCGAACAGGATGGACGTTTACACCCCGCTCCTTTTGAGCCTAGGGGTTAAAGCTACGATAGGCAAAGGCCCGAGATCTGCTCTCGTGGTCGAAGCCATTAAAGCCAACAAGGCGATATATCTGGCGGCTACCGGCGGCGCGGGGGCGTTGCTCGCAAAAAGGGTAAGGTCATGCGAGGTGGCTGCGTTTCCGGAGCTGGGGCCTGAGGCGG
>CAZSIW010000192.1:0-5150 GCA_964606755.1 uncultured Elusimicrobiales bacterium
AGACAGTGAGCCCGATTCTGATCTGAAGTTTTGTCATCTACATTTACCTCTCTTTCGAAGGCTAACGCCTAACGTTATTTGTTGTTTCTGAACAATATCGAATCCTTTGTGGTCTGTATCACGTACAATCCTTCCACATCAACGGACTTTGACAATTCAGAGAAAGCATCTTTTGAAACGACGAAATAAGAGCGAGCCGGCGATTTCACCAACTTTATCATTTCGTCCGGGGATATTATATTGGCTTTCTTGTCCGCGTAAAAGAGGAGACAGTTATAATAGTGGAACCCGCCTTTCTTGAGAGTAAAGAGGTCGCCGTCCAGGCTCTTTACCGCCGGCACCATCTTTATGGTATCGATATATTCCCTGCTGTCCAGCGTGTTGGGTATTATAGGGAACGCGACGTAGGACAGCGTCAGACAAGCAACAATGACCATGAGCCACTTTGTCACCTTCATTCTCGTCTCTTCCCTGAAACCGTTGAAGGCTGTGGCCGAGATGAGCGCGAAGGGTGCGTACAGAGGAACTATGTAATGATACTGTTTTACTTTCGCAAGCTGGAAAATGAGGAGAGGAACGACCGCCCATAAAAGAAAATATATAGTTTTCAACCTGTACTCGTTCTCATAAGATCCGAGTTTTTTTATATGCATATAGACGCCAGCGATAAGGAAAGGCAGCCACGGCCAATAGTTGTTCACCAGTATCTGTAAATAAGCGTACCATGGGTTCAGTGATGGCATCGAGGAATAATCCGTGGGGTAACCTTTAAAAGCCGTCATCAGCGTCACGTTGAAGTATTGCGTCAGGAAAACATTTCCATATTTAAGATACATCGACAAATGCCACGGCACAAACACGCATGCGGAAAGAAAAAAGCCCGCGTAGAAATGAAAGTTTTTAAGGATAGAAAATTCCCGTGAAACCAGAATATACAAACAGATCACCGGCAGGATAAAAAACCCCGGAATCTGGCGAGTCATCACGGAAAGGCCCAGGAACAGGCCCATTACGTAATAAAAAACGTTGTTCTTTTCCGTCCTCGCGATCCAGAAAGACATCAGCGTGAACGCGAAGAAAACGGCGAACGGCCCGTCTGTGACCGCGCTTCTCGCGTGGTACATATACTGCTGGGTGAATGTCAGTATCAGCGCCGAAAGAAAGCCAGTGTAATAATCGAAGTATCTGGAGACGAAGAACATGAACGCTATCACGCCCGCAAAACCCAGTATAGCCGATGGCAAGCGCATCGCGAATGTGTCGAAAGACAGGATTTTTCCGGACAACGAGTTCATCCAGAAAAGCATCGGCGGCTTGCTGGTAGAGAAATCCGGGTGATAACCGTTCTGCGTCGTAAGGTAATCGCCTGTTCTTGCCATCTCTTTTGAGACTTCGGAATAAAAAGCATCATCCCCGCCCAGAGGCGATTGGCCCAGCCTGTGGAACATGACAATAGCAGAGACAATGAGCATAAACGCAAACAGGAACGTCTTGCTTTTTATTAGATCGTCAGCGCGGATCACAGCAGTTTCCTTTCGTTCATAACGAGTTCAAAGTTACAGCCCAGGAATTTCGCGGCACGCCTGCACATAACCATCCTGGACATGAATATCTCAAAGTATTCCATCACCTGCGAAATCTGTGTGTCTATGTTTAGTTCGAGCGTTATCGTTTTTTTTCTTCCGTCAACTTTCACAAAAGACCTGTTGACCGCGTAGTTGACTCGGTCGTGTATGTCAACGCCTATCATCTTGGGGTTACGGACCCTGGCCTTGTGCACGTCCGACTTGTCCGCCAGTATCAAAGCCGCGGCTACCGGGTTGTTCGGCTCGCCGATTTCTTCCTCGTGGTTGCCGATGGCAGAGATCACCATCGCGATCTCTTTGGGATCGACATTGTATCCCTTGAGCACCTTCATGGCGATAAGCGCCGCGGACTGCCCGTGGTCCTGCCGGTTCACAACGTTGCCGATGTCATGCAAATACCCGGCAACACGCGCAAGTTCAGCGATAGGCTCTCCGTAACCGAGGTGTTCCAGGAGATTGCCCGCAACGGAAGAAACCAGGCTCACGTGCCTGAAACCGTGTTCCGTGTAGCCGACCGCGCCGAGATATTCATCGGCTGCTTCGATGAACTTATTGACCAGTTCATCTTTCTTTATCAGTTCTACGGTCACATTCTGGTATTTCTGAGCTGCCTTAGGCAAACGCTGTTCCTTGATTCGAATTACTTCACTATTTCAGGGGTCACCGGCTGGTTCTGATTTTCCGGCGGAAGTATCGTGCTCACACCGGACTTTGCTATCTGGACCTTGACGTTCTCGGCTATTTTAACTTCTACGATCTCGCCCTTTACCGAAACTACGGTCGCGTAGAGGCCGCCGTTGGTAATTATCCTGTCGTCTTTTTTCAGGGCGTTGAGCATCTGCTGGTGTTCTTTTGCTTTTTTCTGCTGGGGCCTGATGATAAGAAAATAGAATATTGCGAAAATAACTATGAGCGGAAAGAAGCTAGTCAACGGGTTTGAGGCCCCGGGAGCATCTGCGTGAGCGGATGACACGAACAACATTACTAACGGCATAACCATTTTAAGACTTTTCATATACTTCCTCCAGAAATTAGCATTCAGCATAAAGCGTATAAAGCCTTGTTGTTCTATACACTAAACGCTCTCTACGCTATTTATTTTTGTTTTTCGCTTCTATGATCGCCTTCGCGGCCCTGACAGCGACCAGTTTGTCCTGATTGTCAAGAAGTTCTTCGATCTTAGAAGTGTCAGACTGCCCCGCAACGACTTCGAGAGCATCAAGAGCCTTGAGCTTTGCATCTCTGTCTTCGCCCTTTATAACGGTAAAAAGGTACTCTTTTCCGCTGTCATCTCCGTACTCATGGAGAGATCTTGCTGCGGCTATCCTTACCATCCCGTTCCCGTCAGATAACAACACCTTGAGCGGTTTTATGGCATCGGGGTTTCCCAAGATACCCAGAGCGGTAGCTCCGTTTTCACGGACTATTGGGTCCTGGTCAGCAAGAAGAGCTTGTATCTCCTTAAAACTGTCAACATCTTTCATCTTGCCAAGCGCAATCGCAGCATTGCCTTTGACTTCCCTGCTCCAGTCGCCGAGCATTTTCCTGAGAGCCGGAACGGCGTTTTTATCGTTCATCTCGCCCAGCGCTTCAGCAGCCTGAGCTCTGATCTCGGGCTTTTTGCTTTCAACGGCCGAAGCGAAATTCTTCATCGAAGCCACATCACCAAGTTTAGCCAGAGCTATCAGACAGGCGTCGGTAACCCTTCCGTCGTAATCGTCTGCCGCCCTTTTAAGCAAAGGTATGGAGCCCCTGTCGCCTATGTCAGCTAACGCCCGCGCTGCTTTTATCCTGATGGTGCCCTGCGCGACAGCTTTCATCCTTTCAAGGGGTTTGGGTTTATCAGAAAGTTGCGGCGCCGTAGATACTATTCTTCTAAGCTCCGAGATACCGGAACGGTCATTGAGTTTATATAATGCCACCGCGGCTTCGACTCTGATAAAATCGCTTTTATCAGAAAGCATTTTTTTAAGCACGGGAATGGCATCCGGGTAACCGGTCAATCCTATGGCTTCAATGCAAGTAGCCCTGACGTCCCTGCTTTCATCGTTAAGGTTCGCCTGAATGACATCAATCTCGTAATTTGTCGCTCTTGGTTTGGCAAACGACACGGAATTGACGAACAAAAATGTTATTAACAGCAATAATCTCATTTTTTACTGATTTCCCTGGAATTTCGTAAGGAATTCCTTCCTGACTTCAAGGAATTTGTCAATTTCTATTGATTTTCTAATCGTGTTTGTCAATTTTATCATAAAATAAAGATTATGTAAAGTTAGGAGCCTTAAAACCAATAGCTCCTGGGCCTTGAATAGGTGGTTCAAATAGGCACGGTTATAACCTTTGCATGTTGGACAGGCGCACTCCGGGTCAAGAGCGGTGAAATCGTTCTGGTATTCGGCGTTCCTTATATTGACCTTTCCGTACGTGGTAAATGCCTGCCCGTTCCTTCCGTTCCTGGTAGGCAGCACGCAATCGAACATATCAACGCCGTTCTCAACACAATCCCATATATCCTCAACTACACCTATGCCCATGGCGTAACGCGGTTTCTCCTGCGGGAGATACGGGACCGCGGCATCGAGGGCCTTTAACATCTCCTCCCGCGGTTCCCCGACCGCCAGCCCGCCAACTGCATACCCGGGGAAATCTATCTCTACGGTCCTCTCAGCGCTTTGTTTCCTCAGTTCCGGATAGACCGAACCCTGAACGATGCCAAAAAGCAGCTGCCCGCGGCCGCCCAGTTCTTCAAACTTGTCCCTGCACCTCTTTGCCCAGTTAACGCTCAGGTTCATCGAGCGCTCGGCGTATTCGTATGTGCACGGGTAGGGCGGGCATTCGTCAAAACACATTATGATATCGGCTCCTATCTTTCTCTGGACTTCCATGGATTTCTCGGGGCTTAGGAAATGTTTCGAGCCGTCAATATGCGACTGGAATTCGACGCCGTCATCGCTTATTCTGCGCAGGGTGGCGAGGCTGAACACCTGAAATCCGCCCGAATCAGTCAATATGGGTTTATCGCATCCGATGAACTTGTGTAGTCCGCCCGCTCTCTCGATCAGGTCAGCGCCGGGCCTGAGGTAGAGGTGATAGGCGTTAGAGAGGATTATCTGAGCTCCCAACTCATGAAGTTCCTGGTTGGAGATGGTCTTGACCGAACCCTGAGTTCCGACCGGCATGAATATGGGTGTCTGGATGTCACCGTGAGCGGTGGTTAAAACACCTGAACGAGCCTTGGTATTTGATGATTTTTTTATTATCTTGAACATGATGTACCTAGTACCCCGTATCTAGTATCTCGTATCTAGTAAAGGCCACGAAGACCTTTGACGAGATACCAGATACTATAGTAGTTTGTCCCCGTTTATGAAAAGCTCGAATTCACAGCCAAGGAAACGGCTGGCTTTCTGGCACAACCTGGTTCTTTCGAGAAATATCTCAAAATAATCCATCACCGAGCAGACTTTCTCGTCAATGTCCAGCTCAAGCGATATCTTTTTTTCACGGGCGCTTACCTTCAGATATGAACGTTGGCAGGCACAGTTCACTTTGGCATGAATA
>CAZSIW010000193.1:0-5148 GCA_964606755.1 uncultured Elusimicrobiales bacterium
TTTTTATTTTTGATATTTGATCTTTGATGTGCTTCAACTGATGCATTTCGCTATCGACATCTCCATCGGGATATCGGTCGTAATAAGATGGTATCGTATGCCTGACTGTCTGAAACCCATCTCGTACTCGTCGAGGAACTTTTTGACAAGCCGCCTGTACTCATTTTTTACCGCTTCGGCGTCCGCCCGGACGTTCTTCTCGTTTTCCATGTTGACAAACTTTGTTTCGCCATAAAAATCGAACTCTATCTCGGACCTGTCTAGAATCTGGACCGCTATCACCTCGTGGTGCCTGAACTTTATGGACCGAAGAGCGTTCAGCACTCCCTGCTCACCGCTCAGCAGGTCGGATATAACTATCACCAGGCCCCTTTTCTTGAGCTGGGCGCCGAACTTCTTCAACACCTCGCCGATATCGGTCTTACCGGAGCATTCCATGCTCTCAAGTTTTTGAGTGAGAAGCGCCAGGTGAGACAGTGTGTTCCTTGGCGGTATGAAGAACCTCAGCTCTTCGTCGAACGCCGCCAGCGACACGGCGTCCTCCTGCCTCAGGAGCAGGTAGGAAAGCGCGCTTGCCAGACGGCCCGCGTACTCGAACTTAGAGATGTCCGAGTGATTCTTGTAACACATCGATTTTGAGGCGTCCACAAGGATATAAGCCCTGAGATTGGTTTCGTCCTGGAACTGTTTTACAAAGAACCTGTCGGAGCGGCCGAAGACCTTCCAGTCTATGTGGCGCAGCTCGTCGCCGAACGAGTACTGCCGGTGCTGGGCGAACTCGAGGGAGTGCCCCTTGAACGGGCTGGAGTGCAAACCTGACAAAAGACCCTCCACGACGCTGTGCGCCCTGAGTTTTAAAGACGATATTTTTGCCAGCAGTTCCGGGTCGAGATATTTCATTTATGTATCAGGTCTATTCCATGGAATCTAACAGTTTTTTTATTATAGCTTCGGAGTTCATCCCCTCGGCCTCGGCGTGGAAATTGACCAGTATCCTGTGCCTAAGGCTAGGGTAAACCAGCGCCTTGACGTCTTCTATAGACGCCGCGAACCTGCCGTTCAATATCGCCCGCGCCTTGGCGCCCAGTATCAGCGCCTGTGCGCCGCGCGGCCCGGCGCCCCAGTTCACGAACTGTTTGACGAAATCCGGCGAACCTTCCGCCTTCGGCCTTGATGAGCGCACCAGCTTTACCGCATAATCAACAACGTGTTCGGATACGGGCACCCTGCGAACTATGTCCTGAAGGCTCAGTATGTCTTTGTCCGTCAGAACCTTCTTAAGCTCGGGTTTATACGCGCTGGTAGTACGGGTTATTATTGTTTTCTCTTCGGCTTCGCTAGGGTACTCGATGTTTATCTGGAAAAAGAACCTGTCAAGCTGTGCCTCGGGGAGCGGATAAGTGCCCTCCTGCTCAATAGGGTTCTGGGTGGCAAGCACAAAAAACGGGAGATCCAAATCGTAGGTGTGTCCGCCTGCGGTTATTCTGTACTCCTGCATAGCCTGTAAAAGAGCCGCCTGTGTTTTTGGAGGCGTCCTGTTTATCTCATCAGCCAGAATTATCTGGCCGAACAGCGGGCCCTTGACGAACCTGAAACTTCTTTTGCCGGTAGCGGGGTCTTGTTCTATTACGTCAGTGCCGGTGATGTCGGCTGGCATAAGGTCCGGAGTGAACTGCACCCTGGAGAACTGCAGATGAAGTATTTCCGCGAGGCTTGAAATGAGAAGAGTTTTCGCGAGGCCCGGCACGCCCACTATCAGCACGTGGCCTTTGGAGAAAAGGGCTATCATAAGTTTTTCAATTACGTCGTCCTGCCCTACGATGACCCTGGACAACTGTTCCTTTATGGACTTGTAGCCCTCCTGAAGTTTCTCTACAAGCTCCAGGTCTTTTTTCTCTTCCATAGTAACCTCCCCGCAATAGCTATCAGCAATCAGCTTTCAGCCGTCAGCCAAACCTTTTTGCTGTTTTGAATTAAGCTGAAGGCCGCTGACTGAAAGCCGAAGGCTCTATTATATTCGTTTTTGTTTGATTTTTCAAACAGAAATACAGAGGATAGAGAATAGGGGATAGAGAAGAGAAAAGGATTTGACTTTGAACAACGATCGGGGTTGCTACAGTGAAGCAGAATGGGTTACAAATAACTTACCAGAATAACAATTATATTTTGTTTTGAACTTATTCTCTATCCTCTTTTCTCTATTCTCTGCCGTTAGTCATACCAGTGGAGAAATTTTATCCTGATGTCTTTGTCTTTGCTGACGAGCTCGTAGAACACGTTTATGTTGCTGGCGTCCTCTTCCCTGTAGTGGTACGGGAACACTACTTTGGGTTTGAACTCAAGAACAGCCGAGGCGGCCTGTTCCGCTGACATGGTATATGGCAGGTTCATGCAAACGAAGGCATAATCGATGTTATTAAGATGCCTCATCTCGGGAATGTCTTCCGTGTCGCCGGAAATGTATATCCTCTTGCCGGAGATGGTCACCACATAACCGTTGCCATCGCCTTTCGGGTGATAGCTCATCCTGTCGGGCGTCGTGTTGTAGGCGGGCACCGCCTCGATCAGGACGTCGCCTACTTTTTTATTTTCGCCGTTGTTTATGACTTCGCCGTAGTTGAGTTCCGCGATGACCGCTCTCGGCCCGAGAACTAGAGTGTTCTTCTTTTTCAGCTGACCGATAAGCTTTTTGTCGAAGTGGTCAAAATGAGCATGGGTAACCAGAATGATGTCGGGCTGAGGAACTCCCTTGTATTTCAGCGGAAGCGATCCGGAACCCGCGGCCTTGCCGCTTGCCCTGGCTTTTTTCATCTGCGTTTCTTCGGGGATCAGCGGTTTGTTCGAGCCGGGAAGCCGCATCGATCCGGCGGCCGAGACCGGGTCAACGAAAATAACAGCGCTGGCGGTGTTGATCACAAAACTCGCGTGGCCTATGGCGGTAAAGTTAATGCCGTCGTCGCCTTCCGCGGCAAAGAGTTCCGCGCCTAAGGCAAGAGTGCAGATTAAAATGAGGACCGGCCTGAATATCCTGTTCATCATTGGATTTTAGCTATTTCGGGTTTTTGTGTCAAGAAGGCGTCCGGCTTTATCTTCATACAGAAGAAGAGATTCGTGAGGGCTATCAAACCGCCCACAAGGAATATGTACTCGTAACCCACTGTGTTCCATATCACTCCGCCCAGGAGTGCGATGCTGACCGAGAACACGTGGTCAATGGAGACCGCCGCCGTAAGCTTTGAAGTGACGTCCCCTGGCTCAACAGCTATCTTCTTTAGATAGGTGGCCCGTGCCATGCTGACAGACATCAAAAGCTGGTCAGCGATATAACAAACTGAGGCCACTATAAGAGCCGCTCCGAAGGGCAAAACCTTTCTCGCGAACCCGTATCCGATACAAACGAATATCAATGTTATAGCCTCGCCGGCAAGGATGGTTTTCTCTCCGTACCTGTCTATGGCCTTGCCAAGGAATGGTTTGAACCATATGCCCGTCACCCCGCCTATCGCCAGCAGGGTCGCTATCATCTGTGTTTTCTGCATAAAAACCGTTACGAGCACCCACGGCGCGAAAGTCAGAAATATCTGTTTTCTGGTGCCGTATAGTACCGACAATATATAGTAGAGCTTGTACTCCTTCCTGAACTTGAACCTCGAAGCCGCCGGCACGGGTTTGTTCCGGTGCATCATGAACATCAGCACCGAACCGAAGAGAAAAAATAAGGCGGAAAGCACGAAAGTGGCGCTGAAACCTATATGAAGGTATTTGAAACCGACAAACACCAATAAACTGCCGATTATCGCGGCGACGTTGCCTGCGCCCTGGAGCTGTCCCAGCCTCTTGCCTGTCTTTCCCTCATGCGCGAGCTCCATCCCGATGTCAGAGTTCAGAGGCAGGAAAAGGTGCTGTCCGATGCTCAGGACGAACACGAACATCATGGTCATCGAGTATTTCGCCGAAAAAAGCCCCATCATCAGGACACCCGCCGCGGCTATCAGCTGCGACACGGCGGCGAGCCGCCTGTTGCAGAAGAAGAAAAACAGGGCCGATACGAATATCACTATGACGCCCGGCATCTCCCTCGGAATCTCTATAAGCGTCCTCTGGAGGCTGGTGATCATGAACCGTTCGTTGAGGAAATTGTTGAATGTCGAATCTATCAGGCTCTGCGCGAACGCCACGCAGGAAACGGCGAAGATGAACAGCAAAAAGTCGTTGGAAACCTCTTTATCCAGTATCTTCATACAACGATTTTATATGTTTTGCCGCTATTAATCAAATTTTCGAAATTTGTCATGGGGTATTGATTATTTAAAAATAAATTTATATAATCAAAAAGTACCTGAGTTATACCAGGTGCGGTTTTTTTTTAGAACACGTAGAACTAGCCTGGTGTCAAAGAAACTCACTCAAGCTAAATCTTCTACAATAGGAGGTGACAACAATGAAAAAGCTCATACTTCCTTTGCTATTCGCAGCAGCGATCTCTTTCGTAGGATGCAAGAAGGCTGAAGAAGCACCGGCAACACCCGCGATGCAGCCAGCCCCGGCATCAACGACAATGACCACTTCAACCGAAACGGTGACAACACCGGCAACACAGACCCCGGCAGCAGAAACACCGGCGTCAAAGTAATTATCATCAATAATAAAAAGAGCCAGGGTAACTTTAAAGTACCCTGGCTTTTTTATTTCCCCTGAAACGGCCTTTAGTTCAGATTATCTTTAATCAACGGCCCGCAATCCGATTATCCCGAAAACAAGATCTGTGTAACTGATGTGTCGCACTTGCCTGACCTCTCTAATCATCTTTATCACAAAAAACCCCAACACAAGCCTCATGAGCCCGGAAAGTGTTATTATGCCCAGTATCTGGTTACCCTGTATGTGCGGAAGGTATGGCAGTATGACACCGCCCAGCAGCGCGCCTGCTCCTATCCCAATTCCGTTTATCAGGTTGAAATAGGCTATGCACCTCGTCCTTTTCTGGGGGCTCACGGCGTCGTAAATAAAGTTCGACGTGCACAGGTTGAACCCCGACCACACGAACCCGCTGAACACCTGTGCGAAGAACAGGTACGCCGGGTTCCTCGACACAAGCCACAAAAGCGGCACAATGCCCAAAAGCTGTGATGTCATTTTCACTATCTT
>CAZSIW010000194.1:0-5120 GCA_964606755.1 uncultured Elusimicrobiales bacterium
GCGGTCTTTAATGAAGCGTGACTGCCCATGTCAAGCACAAGCTTAAAGAACTCAAAAACCAGTACGCCCGCAAGAGGCACAAGCATGATCGCGATCAGCAGCCTCACAAACCTCATTTGCGTATTCTACATTTTTTTTCGCGGTATGACAACTTGAAGATGATTTCAGTTTTTATTATAATGAACGGACAAAATTTCCCGGGAGGTAGATCATGAAGACAACGCTTTTTTCGCTTTTGATGGTGCCGTTCATGTTTATGCCTGTGATATGCCAGGCGAACGAGGACTGGAAGAACAACGATGGTATCTACGCGGTTTTTGACACCACACAAGGAAAAATAGTCTGCAGACTTTTCGCCAAGGAAACCCCGAAAACTGTAGCGAATTTCGTGGGTTTGGCCGAAGGCACGAAGCAGTGGCTCGACCCTAGAACCGGCAAACCTACGAACGCGAGGCTATATGACGGACTTATTTTCCACAGGGTCATACCCAATTTCATGATACAGGGCGGCGACCCGCTCGGCATGGGTTACGGCGGCCCGGGATATGCCTTTGAGGACGAGTTCGTACCCAGTTTGAGCTTTAACAAACCCGGGATGTTGGCCATGGCCAACTCCGGGCCAAACACGAACGGCTCTCAGTTCTTCATCACGCAGGTGCCCACCCCGTGGCTCACCGGCCACCACACCATATTTGGCGAAGTGGTAGATGGCATGAATGTAGTCAACGCTATAGAGGCTGTGCAAAGGAACGCTCAGGATAAGCCGCTTACGCCGGTTGTGATCAACCATCTTACCATTGAAAGAATAGGCGCCGAGTACCAGGTCGCACAGGCCGCGCCAACAATAAAAAAAGTAGTGCTTATAGTGGCGCCCAAGGATTTCAAGGAAGAAGAATATGCAGAGGCAAAGAAAGCGCTTGAAACAGGCGGCTTTCAGGTTGTCACCGCAAGCCTTGTAAAGGGCCAAATCCTCGGCATGCAGGGAGGTAAAGCTGCCAGCGATGCGCTTTTAAACGATATTAATGTTGATGACTACGCAGGCGTTGTATATATAGGAGGGCCGGGCGCCCAGGTTTACTGGAGCGACCCCAAGGCGCAATCCATAGCCAAAGACGCCGCTGCAAAACAGAAGGTTATCGGGGCGATCGATCTTGCCCCTAACACTCTGGCCAACGCGGGCCTTTTGCAGGGCAAAACCGTGACAGCGTTCCCCTCCATAGCCGCGAACGTTGAAAAAAGCGGCGCCAAATATCAGGGCAAACACGTTATTGTTGACGGAAAGCTGATCACCGGCTCCGGCCCGGAAGCCGCAACAGAGTTCGGTCAGGCAATAGTATCGGCATTGAACGCTAAGTAATAGTTAACCCTTATTCCAACAAAAAAGAAAGCAGGCTGGTTTAGATCAGTCTGCTTTCTTTTTTTATCAAGTTCTGTTTTAATACTGGTAGGAACTGCCGCCGATGAACTCTCTGACCACTGAATTCAGGGGGACGCAGGATTCGTCCTCCAGCTCTTTTACCTGGCTAAGCAGATCATAAACCCTTGTGGCGCGTATGCTGGCGTCAAGTTTTTTTGGGTCGTTGCTGTAGGATTTTATTATGTCGGGAAAAAGCCTGTAGAGGTGTTTCCTGTACAGCGGAAGCTCGTAAGGCATAGAGCCGTTGAAAACGTGGTCGGCCTTGTTGATGAAAGGCACTATATACTTCTTTTCGCTGGCCCTGACATAATGCCAGTGCCCGACCGTCTTTTCCGGGTTAAACGCCCTGTGCCACGAGTCCCTCACCATGCGCCTGAGCATACGCAGATCAGTCCACCTGACAAACTCTCCATTTGTGTCTTTTATCTGACAAAGAGACTCTATGTAGAACTTGAATTTCAGCTCGTGCGGGATGTTGGATGTCAGATCGGGGTATAGCCCGTGAAGGCTGTCTATGAGAAGTATCTGGTTCGGGAGAAGCTCGAACTCTTTTGTTTTGCTGATCCTCTTACCGGTCTTAAAATCATATATCGGCATCTGCACCTTCCTGCCGGCCAGCAGCTCCGACAGATGCTCGTTTATAAGAGGCAGGTCCAGGGCCTGAGGGCTTTCATAGTCGTGGTCACCGTACTCGTCTTTTGGGTGCTGGTCTAGGTTCCTGAAATAATTATCGAGGCCGAGGAGCACGAATTCTTTCCCCCTCTCCTTCATCTTCTCGCCTATTTTTATCGTGGTGGTCGTTTTACCGGAAGAAGACGGCCCGGCCACTATGACCACCCTGATATTTTTTTCCGGAGAGACGATCTTGCCGGCGACCTTCGATATCTCGCTGTGGTAAAGTTTCTCTGCGTCTTCTATAAGCCCGGGGAAAGTAGCCTTCTCGATATGCTCGTTGAGCCTTTCTATGTTGTCGCAGCGGTGATCGACGTTCCAGGTAAATACTTTCCAGAGAAGTTTGTACGGTATGTTGTCTTCGACTGCTATATGCGAGCTTTTTTTCTCTCTTATCCGCTCGTGCTCGGCCCTGTAGAGTATGTAGGCCTTCGCGGTCTTATAGTGCCCGTGTTCAACCAGGGTTTTTTCGACAATATCCTGCACACCCTCTACGGTCGGCACGACGCCGTTCGAGAATGCTTCGTCCGTTTTTTTCACGACCTCATCGGCGAGCCTTTCCGCCAGCGCCCTGTCACTTCCGCCGACCCCTACAACGGCGCGGAAGATGGCGTCAACGATCTTGATCTTATTAAAGACCACGACCCTTCCGTCGCGTTTGATTATAGCTTCAACTGCCATGTTGTATTTATCCCCTATAGCTAAGATCAAAAATCAAAGATCAAATATCAAAATTTCGGTCATTTTGGCGGCTTACCGTATCAGTCCGGCGCTGCATAATTTTGATCTTTGAATTAATTTACTACTCCAGCATGTAATCTTCGAACGGCACACCCTTGTCGGTCAGTTCCTTTTTCCAGAGCTCTTTTGCTTTCGGCATCTTCTCCCTTGCGAGTTTGACGTACTTCGTCTCGGGCGGGCTGAAAAGCTCCACAACGGTCTGGTACCAGATATAGGCATATTTTATCGAACTTTCTTTCAACTTCTGTTCGTTGTCGAACTGGATGATCTCCAGTTGCTGGGCGTATTCATCCTTAGCCATTTTCCCAGACGCGAGCTTCCCGTCCAGCTTCGCCTTCTCTTTAGCAAGCTCTTCGGCAAGCGCTTTGTTTTTCTCCGCCGGATTGAGATACCAGCTGTAGTATTTCTCACCCTCTAGATAAGCCGACCGCGCTCTGAGGTACACATCGGCATAGATCAAAGCGTAGACCAGCGCCGCGCACAAAAGCACGAGCCCGGCTCTCTTTACCCATTTGTTCTCAAAAATTCCTTTCATGTTGAGCTCCTTAATATAACTTAAATAAGCTAAATCCCGTCGTGGCGGGATTGGCTCCTTATATGTTAATTCCTGTCACGGACAGGATCGTTCTTACTATTCACTATCATTATTGCCTTGCCTTTTCCTACATACTACATTCTACCTACCACCTACTGTTTCCTTTATTTTTGGGCTATCTTCCAGAACAGATACGTGTCTATAACGGACCATACGAGCGAAAGGAAGAAGATGACGTCCAAGAGAATAAAAAAGTTCGTGGAAAGAAAATCCCTTGCGGAATTATAAGACTCTTCTATCCGCTCTATTTTCGTCTCGACGGTCTTGTGCAGCTCTTCTATCGCGAACACTTTTTTCACGCTCTCATAGACAGTCTTCAGATGCCAGTCGGACTCAACCTTGGGGATGTTCAGAAAAACGTTGTAGAGAGAATCGACTATGCTTATCTTGTCCCTGTCGAATCCCAGTGCCTCTGTGGAGAGGTTCTGGTAGGACTGCCAGATGAGCCAGAACTTGTAGTATGGCGGCAGGTTCTCAAGATGTTTCTGGCTGGTCTGAAGCTCGTGGTCAAGTATGTAATTATAGGAACGCATGGACCAGTACTGGGCGAACGAAAGTTTTATCATTTCGACGATGTCTATGGCTTCCTTCGAGAACACAACCGCGCCGAATCTTTTTATAAGAATTATCTCGTTCTCAAAATACCCGAAATTCTCAAGTTTTTGCTGGGTTATCACGAACTCGGACAGGGAGTCGTAATCCTGCTCGCCCACGAGCAGGCCGAACAACGCCTTCTGGTGCCGCTTGATAAACGCGTCTGCGTCTTCGCCGGGCGGTTCCGTCAGTACAAAGATGGGGAATATCTCCACGTCGCTGAACCTGTGCTCGTAACGATATTTAGCGTATTTGTCCGCCCGCTGTATAAGACTGTCGACGTGAGACTGGCAGTAAGAGACTATGCTGGTTTTTCCCACCCTGAGCTTCTCGGCGTTACAGGCCAGGTGCGTGAAATAGTTGGGCTCACCGTCTACCAGGAAGGACACCTGTATCATGCCAACACCGAATCTGTATACCTGCGTTGAGAACTCGGCCTGGTGAAAATTACGCCCCTCAAAGGAGATTACGTCGATCTTCCTCGTCGAAATCTCTTTAAAAAAACCGCGGGCGTCCTTGCCGGTAAAATCCAGCTCAAGGCCCATATCGAAAGGGAACAACAGATAAACCTTAGAATTTTGTGCCATATTTTACACCAACACGCCCAATCAAATTTCAAAAATTAAATATCAAAATTTATGTGTCGTCTTTGGCGACTTATTTATATCGGCACGCGAAGCAGGTACCAATATTTCATAAAATTATCTATGTTTTACTTCTTTTACTTCCTCCAGGTCGTTTATCTTATACCCGATCAGCTTCGCGGGGTTACCGGAGTAAACCACGTACACAAACTTTTTTTCCGGATAAAGCCCTGCTATCTGGCTTGAGGGCACCTGTGAAAGCTGATAGGCATTTTTTACTTTCATGCTTCCCGCTGTCTTTTCAAGCACGTATATCCTGTCCGACTTGGAATCAGCGGTCCAGAAATATTTGCCGTCGAAGGAAAGCCCGTGGTCGTTGTTGCACTGCTTCGCCACGCCGGTGTCGAGCCGCGTCGGCTGGCCGCCCTCGACGCTCAGCGTCCAGATGTGGCCCGCGCGATTGATGTAGAACAGCTTTCCGTCGCGCGACCAGTTCGGCGCCTCGAAGGTGGAGCGG
>CAZSIW010000195.1:0-1607 GCA_964606755.1 uncultured Elusimicrobiales bacterium
AAAGACGGCCAGTGGACAAGGGCGAAATCGTTCGATACTTTCGCTCCGATAGGCCCGTGGATAGTGGACGGTATCGATCCGTCAGATTTGAAGATAGAGTCTTTTTTGAACGGAAAAAAGAAGCAGGGTTCGTGCACGGACGCCTTGATCTTTAAGATAGAGGAAATAATACATTTTGTCTCCGCGGTGATGACGCTTCTTCCGGGAGATGTCATCGCGACCGGCACCCCTACAGGGGTCGGGCCGATGAAACGCGGCGACAAGATAGAAGTGAGAATTGAAAAAATAGGAAGTCTGGTCAACAAAGTGTACTAGTATTCACATGAACCTCAAAAATATTTTAAATTATCTAGACAAAGTATTTGATGACACCGAAAACCCGGAGGAACCGAAATACGACCCCGTGCACGTGGGCGGGATGATCGTGCTTTCGCTTCTTGGGATATCCGTCCTTTTTTGGCTGCTCTGGAGCCTGCTCGTTTTCGGCGGCGGTATACAGGCGAAGGTCGTTCCTTTTTTAAAAATAGTTTTTACGTCAGCAACAGCGGCTGATTTCGGCTACGTGGGTTACCCTTTTGAAATGGGCGTTTTCGAGGGCTGGCCGACAAATGTCATAGCTCTTGTTATAAGCATAGTGCTGTTCGTTATGATAACAAAGATCATTTATAAAGGTGGCAAAAATGAAGATAAACTACAGCAAGAAGCTAAGTAAACTTCCGCCGTACCTTTTTATCGAGATAGACAGAAAAAAGAAGCTAGCCATTGAGCGCGGTGTAGACATAATCTCGTTAGGTGTGGGTGATCCTGACAGGCCGACGCCTGAGCATATAATAAAGGCCGGCCAGAAGGCGCTTGAGAACCCTGCCAACCACCAATACCCGTTCGGCACGGGCATGAAGAAGTTCAGGGAAGCTGTCGCTTCCTGGTATAAGTCACGGTTTAACGTTGACATTGACCCGAATAGCGAGGTCTGCGCGCTTATAGGCTCGAAAGAGGGTATAGGGCATTTCCACCTGGCGTTCGTTGATCCGGAAGATACAGTGTTGATACCGGAACCCGGTTACCCGGTCTATAACACCGGCACAATATTCACCGATGGCAAGCCGTATTTCATGCCGCTTTTGGAAAAGAATAATTTTCTTCCCGACCTGGACGCTATCCCGGAAGCGGTCAGAAAGAATGCTAAGATCATGTTCATAAATTATCCGAACAACCCTACCTCGGCTGTCGCCGACGCTGTTTTTTTCAAGAAGGTGGTTGCGTTCGCAAAGAAATATGACATAATCGTCGCGCATGACGCGGCTTATTCGGAGCTCTATTACGAAGAGCCACCCTTAAGTTTCCTGAGCATACCAGGAGCGAAAGACGTGGGTGTTGAGTTCCACTCGCTCTCAAAAACCTATAACATGACAGGCTGGAGAATAGCCTGGGTGTGCGGCAATGCGCAGATAGTAAAGGGTCTTGCCACTGTAAAGGACAACTACGACTCCGGTGTTTTTGGGGCTGTTCAGGAAGCCGGCATAGAGGCCTTGAATGCTTCGCAGACATGTGTTGAAGATATGAGAAAGCTTTACCGGGAGCGCCGTGACGTTCTAGTAGAGGGTTTA
>CAZSIW010000195.1:1617-5097 GCA_964606755.1 uncultured Elusimicrobiales bacterium
CTCGGCTGGCAGGTGAACAGCCCGAAGGCAACGTTCTACGTCTGGGCCCATACTCCTAAAGGATATTCCTCAGCACAAACTGTCGCAAAACTGCTCGATGATGCCGGCATAGTATCTACGCCCGGTAACGGCCTAGGTCGGTCAGGAGAAGGCTATGTGCGGTTTGCCCTTACGGTAGATGTCCAAAGGATAAAGGAAGCGCTGTCCAGGATCGAAAAGATCAAGTGGTAGGCCGGTTCTACACCTATGACTTCCACCTTACGATTTACAACCGCCTATCTGGGTCTCGGGTCCAATTTAGGCAATAAAAAACAAAATATCAGCAAAGCCCTTGAGCTATTGAGAGGCCAGAGGGAAATAAAGGTAGTCAAAACTTCTTCTTTCTACCTCACTTCTCCGGTAGGACCGAAACAGCCTGATTTTATCAACGCGGTCTCTAAGATAAGGACAACGCTGGATCCAAAAGCACTGCTTATGAAGGCAAAGGAAATTGAGAAAGAACTGGGCAGGACAAAGACAATCCGCCGGGGCCCGCGCGTTGTTGATATCGACATACTTTTCTATGGCAGCAAGATAATGAGATCCAGGACTCTAACTATCCCTCATCCGCTGTTAACCTCACGCAGGTTCGTCCTCGAGCCGTTGTCGGAGATTGTCCCCGGATTTGTGCATCCGGTCCTCAAAAAAACCGTTAAAAAATTAAAGGAAAACGCTTTGACATTCGTGGGGCAAAAGGTTAAAATTACGTAATATGAAAATAAGAGATTTTAAATCATTCAAACGCGCAAAAAGAAAGATCACGGTGCTTACGTGTTACGATCACGAGACGGCAAGGATACACAACGAAGCAGGCGTCGATGTGCTGCTTGTCGGTGATACCGTCGGAATGGTAAAACTCGGGTACGACAGCACCATTCCTGTAACTGTGGATGACATGATATTGTTCACCAAAGCGGTTAAAAGGGGGAATACCAACGCGTTCATAGTAGCGGACGTTCCATTTATACCAAAAAAGAAGCACAATAAGGCGGCAGTTAAGGACGCAAAGCGGATCATTTCAGAAGGCGGCGCAGATGCTGTTAAGATCGAGGTTTTTTGTGGCAGGAGCCAATCAGGCAAGAATGCTCTTAGCCCTAAAGACAGGGTTGACAGCATAAAAATAATAAAAGACCTTGTAAAATCAGGTATAAATGTGATGGGTCATGTCGGCCTTACCCCGCAGTACATCAAGGAAATGGGCGGGTACAAGGTTCAGGGGAAGGATATTGAGACAGCTCAATCTCTGTTAGAAACAGTAAAAGAGCTTGAAAACATAGGCATTTTTTCTATTGTGCTTGAATGCATACCGGCCAGCCTGGCGGCTGAGATAACAGACGGACTCTCCATACCTACGATAGGCATAGGGGCGGGTAGGGAGTGCGACGGTCAGGTGCTTGTCATAGATGACATTCTGGGGCTTTGTTCTAATCTAAAACCGAGGTTCGTCAAACAATACGCCGATGTTAGAAAAATAATTCTCAGGGCCGCGAAAAACTATTGCGCTGATGTGAGAAGACGGGTCTTTCCCGGCAAAAAACATTCTTTTTAAAGGAACGGTGAAATGAAGATAAGAGGGGTCAATTTCGGCGGATGGCTGTTGATGGAAGGCTACATTCTTCAGGCGAGGAACAGGGGCGAGAGCATACTTAAAAAAGAGTTTGCCGAACACTGCGGCAAAAAATCCCTTACCGAGTTCGAACAAACATTCAGGGATAATTTTATTCAGGAACAGGATTTTAAAAACGTAGCGGCGATGGGAGCGAACACCATACGCCTGCCGTTCAACTGCCGCCTTGTGGAAAAAGAGCCGTACAAATACTCCAACGAAGGCCTCGGGTATCTGGAAAAAGCGCTAAATCTGGCAGAAAAGAGTGGTCTTAAAATAATACTCGATCTCCACGCCGCGCCGGGCGCGCAGAACCACGACTGGCACGGTGATTCAGACGGCAGGGCTCTTTTGTGGGAAAAACAGGACAACAGAAAAAGAACATATGCCCTTTGGACAATGATAGCCGACAGCTTTAAGGATCATCCGGCTCTTTTGGGTTACGACGTCTTGAACGAAGCGGTTATCGAAAAAGGGAAAGTAGGAATGCTGGCCGATTTTTATAAAAATTGCATCAATGTGATACGCTCGTCCGACAAAGAGCACGAGATATTTCTCGAAGGCAACACCTGGGCCCAGCAGGTAGATTTTCTTAAGCCTCTTCTCGATGACGGTATAACGGTGAGCGTTCACACGTACGAGCCGATCTATTACACTTTCAACTTTACTCCATTTTTTAAATATCCCGGCACGATCAATGAGGGATTTGCGACAGGGAGATGGAACAAGGAACGGTTATACAAGTATCTCAAACCTTACCGCGATTTTTCGAAGAAACACAATACCAAAATATATGTGGGCGAGTTCGGCATAAACTGGCGCGGAGGTTTCTGGGGCGAAGAAAAATGGTTGGATGACATATTGTCGGTGTTCGACGATTTCGGCTTCGGTTACACCTACTGGACTTACAAAGCTATCGCTAACGCTCATTTCCCGGACGGGATCTACCAGCACATACCGGGCGGCAAGTACGTCAACAGATTCGGCCACGAGCCCGGCTGGGAGTGTTACAAACATTTCTGGAAAAAAGAAAAGGCGGAATTTGAGAAGTTTTTCAGCACAAAGAGTTACACGCCCAACAAAAGTATTATAAATGTGCTGTCCAGGCATTTCAAAAGATAAAGGCTATTATTAAGCAACCGGAGGCTGCTATGGCTGGCGAGAACATGGAAGACAGGTGGATAAAGTGGGTGGCTCTGACAACGACTATACTCGCGGTGTGCGCCGCGATCGCTTCGTTGAAGGGCGGCGGATATTCGACAAAGGTTCAGCTCTACACGACAATGGAGACCAACCGCTGGTCATATTTTCAATCTAAAAGCATCAAAGAGCATCTCATGGGGCTTCAGAAGGATTCTTTTGAAATGGCGGTCTACGGCTCGGCCAATCCAAAGGCAAAAAAGTTCATTGAAGACAAAGTTAAATTTTATGAGAGCGAGATAGCCCGGTACAAATCGGAAAAAGATAAGATCCAGAAAGAAGCAGAAGATATCTCTAAACAGGAAGATGTTTTTAAACGTCATTCCGGGAACTTCGGGCTGGCGGTCATGTTTTTGCAGATAGCAATAATGCTTTCCGCCGTAGGCGCTCTCATTAAAAGGATAATCCTGTGGCACGGCGGCCTGATAATAGGCGTCGCCGGACTGGTATATATGCTGAATGGGTTTTTTCTCTGGTTTTAGAGAAGCAGAGAAAAAAGAAAAGGGGCAAGAGAATAGGGAAATGATAACATGAAGATAATAAAATCACCTCAGCAAATGCAGAAGGCGGTGTTATCGCTTAAACGAAAGGGCAAAACCGTTGGCCTTGTGCCCACCATGGGCGCCCTGCATGAG
>CAZSIW010000196.1:0-5017 GCA_964606755.1 uncultured Elusimicrobiales bacterium
AATTCACAGCAGCAGCCTCAGCAACCTGTTCCTCAGGAAGCACCCCAGAAACCCGCTACGGAAGGAACTGCCGAAGGATCTTCATTTTTCAAGAAAGAACGTTCCTTAAACGCTCCTTCCGCCGGAAGTGATGCACCCAAACAACCCGAGCCGAAGCAAGAAGAGAACGCGCCCGTTGTAACGCCCGAAGAACTTTACGGAAAAACCATTATCGAAATCAAGGAATGTCTTGTTGCCTTGGACAAAACCAAATCCTACCCACAACAGATAAAAGTGCTTCATGAAATAGTTGATTATATAAGCAGGGACGACGAGGGTCTGATAGTTTTTACGTCAAAAACAACACCCGACATGTACATGTACGGCCAGACCGCCAACACCCTTATACTGTCGATCGCACTGGCCGCGTCGCTTAATATACCGCAAAATACGATCTTTATGCTGGGATATTTTGCTTTTTGTCTTAACCTGCAAATACTAAAAAAAACCGGCACGGGTTTTAAAACCGGTAAATTGACGCAGGCGGATATTGCGCAGATCAAAAAGTTCATATCAATAGACACGGAGATACTCAACAGGTTCGAAGAGACACTTGAAAACGTCAAACTCTCGATACTGAACACGGCGACTGAAATAAAGAGCAGGTATCCGGCAAATCCTTTCAGCGACCTGGTGAAGGGAGAAGACCTTCAAACGGCCAGCCAGATAATTTCCCTTGCTTTGATCTATGAAACGATAACACATCCCGCTACACAGACTGAAAAGTTCATACCTCACGAGACAGTCAAAATGATAATATCCAAGAGCGAAGGTGTTTTTGCGCAGGACATAGTTAAGGCTTTCGTGAAGATGATCTCCATTTATCCCATTGGCAGTTATGTTAAGCTTAACACCAACGAGATCGCGAGGGTCACAGGCCTCAACAAGGACATGCCTACAAGGCCAAAAGTTTACGTGCTGATCGACCCTAACCTGAACAGGAGCCCGCAGGCTCGCACGGTAAACCTATCGACATCTCCCATGCTTTTCATCAAGGAAGCTGTAGATGAGACTAAACTTAACTTCACCGACAAAAAACTTTCTATCGAGCTTAAGGCGTTAAGATGGTGGGTTAAGGGCATTTGATGTGGAACATCTCGCTTGAAATAGGAAATCTGAATTTCACCTTCATTACCCCGTCAAAACAACTTTTTTCCGTTATAAAACGATCTTACGCCCCCTTTGTTAAAGACGGGAAATCCGGAATTATTATCTCCGCGACCGTCTTAAGAAGGAAACTTTCAAGAAAGGTCCGCCCCGACATCCTCTTCACCGGCAAAACCCTGCAAATAACAAGAGATGATTTTTATTCTTCCACGGCCGCGGATTTCGGCAAAACGAACCTTGAAGTCGAACTGAACAAATATTCTCTTGATTCGTGGCTCAGGGTTTTTATTACCTGCCTGGCTCAGAGAAAAAAGGGATTTCTCTTGCATGCCTCGGGATATACCATAAAAAACAACTCATACATTTTTCCAGGAGTCTCGGGTTCGGGCAAATCAACTATAATAAAAATACTTGGGAAAGACAACGCGCTAAGCGACGAACTTTTATATATTTTTTTCACAGGCAGTCGTTTTCATGCCGCGTCGACCCCATTTTGGGGAGAATTAAAAAAACCGTGCGATCTTCGCGCCGGCCACTTCCCGATCAGATCTTTTCTTTTTCTGAAACACGGGCCAGCGCTTGAACTAAACAAAATGAACGTTAAACATTCTTTCAAGGAATTGCTAAAAACTGTAATGTTTTTTTCTTCCAGAGGATCAGACTTCGACAGGCTCATCGACAACGTCATCCCTGCCCTGAGCGATATACCGTCTTACACCATGTATTTTTCACGAAACAATAAAAGAAAAACAGTAATGAAAGCACTGGAGGGTATCTAATGTTCCTGCACACAAAAAACACCGCCTGGAGAGTGATCGAGGGAAGAGCGTTCGTAATAAACACGAACGATTCAACGCTGCACGAGCTTGACGAGACGGGAACATTTATCTGGAAAATTTTCGAGAAAGAAGCGAGCATCAAATCTGTAGCCGTAAAGCTTAGCAGGGAATATGACGTCACTCTCGAGAATGCGCAAAAAGATGTTACGGCATTTATCACAACTCTCATTGAAAAAGGTCTCATCCGGAATGAAGACAAATAAGAGCATTAAAACAAAACCGCAGGACAACCTGTTTAACCTGACCTTTAAGAACGAGATACCGCTCCTATGCGCCTTCGAGCTGACGAGCTCATGCAACCTGAACTGCGTCCATTGCTACCTCTCCGGAAGAAATAGCGATGACTGCCTGTCGACGTATCAGGTCAAACGCGTTCTTGAACAGCTCGCGAAGGCCGGGACCCTGTATCTCGTCTTTACAGGCGGGGAAATATTCTTGCGCAAAGATATATTTGAGCTGTGCTCTTACGCAAGAAAACTAAAATTCGACCTGCGGCTATTTACAAACGCGACACTAATAGACGAAGCTACTGTTAATAGACTGTCGCATCTTGATCTAAGCGGTATTGAGATCAGCTTATACGGCAGGAAAAACACACACGACGCTATAACACGGTCAAAGGGTTCTTTCGACAAGACCATAACGGCAATCAAACTGCTAAAAGCTCACAAAATTCCTGTATCCATAAAATGCCCGGTTATAAAACAAAATTTCAAGGACATGGGATGGCTGAAAACGTTCGCAAAGAAACTTGATATAAAATTCAGACTAGACCCCACCATATCCGCAAAGGACAACAACGACAAATCCGCCTTAAAACACCGTCTCAACACAAAAGACCTGGAACACCTGATCGCCACCATGTCGCCAAAGCTGCACAAAACAAAGGACCCGCTAGAAATATTTGACGAAAGATTCTTATGCAGCGCGGGGAAAAACATGATTGGAATAGGGTTCGACGGAACATTGTTCCCTTGTTTAGGTTGGAAGTTTGGTTTAGGAGATATTGTTTCAAAATCGTTCGATTGCATATGGAAAGGAGAAGAAATTAAAAGGATAAGATCGCTTGAGCTTAAGGACATCCGCAAGTGCAGTTCATGCGAGATCCGATGCTTCTGTCAGAGGTGCCCCGGCATGGCAATGACAGAAGAAGGCAACTTCAACCTGCCATCAAAAATTGCTTGTAAAATCGCTAACATCTCCAAAAATCTAATACTTGCCTAAAGTCACAAAGACAAAAATACTTTAAATTTAAAATTTTTGAAGTATTTTTTTGTTTCACCGACGACAGAGTGTGTTATATTAATGTAACTAACTATAAGTAGCTACGGTTCGCTCCTACCCGAATAAATTACACAAATATCCTTGAAAATACTATGAATTTCATATATAATTATAGTGCGATGAAAAGGGAGAATATGAAAAACATTAAAAAGCCGTATAAAAAGCCTACAGTGACCTCTCAAAAAATACTTGAAACGGCAGCGCTATCATGCGGAAAATGCATTAGCGGCTCTCCTATCTCACAGCTCGGCTGCTCGGCTAAGAAAAGAACATCATAATCTCTTTCTTTCGCACCGTGTTTTCAGCTGTTTGAACAGATGAAAAACATTTCTGCTTACAAGACCAGCGGCGGATCAATGCGCCCACTTTTAAAGAACGGCAAAGTGGTCTTTGTAGAGCACATTCCAATTGAACGATTCAAGCCTGGCGACATGGTACTGTACGCTGACGGCCCCGCCAGATTCATCCATAGAATATCCAGGATCGAAAAAATAGAACAGGAAGCAGAGGCAAAACGCCGGCTATTCCATATTAGTGACGATGCTGCGGTTATCGAACCTCAGGTAATATCGGCAGATTCAATACTGGGCCGCCCGATTTCATTTTTCAACGGCACATCCGGATTTGTTTTCAGCCTCTTTTCGAATTTTACTTTCAAAATTTTAAGATATTTCAAGCGTCTCTTGCCGTTTTTGCTTGTACTTCTATCTGTCCTCTTTTCTCTATTCTCTGCCGCTCACGCTTACAGCCCACGAATTAAAACGGTCGAATGGAATTTCGGAAGCTATAACTCAGCTATCGACACAGGAACCTGGTCGCCGCAATACATCACTTTAAGGCTTCCCGATGCAATTGCATCCAACCCTATAAAAGAGGCTTTTGTCGAGATTCAATATGTTACGACCGGCACAGCGATCTCAAGGGTTAATGTGTACTTTTCAACCGGAACTTCGCCCGGCGGGCCTGTTAGCAATATAATACCTCCTCAGCCCGGCAACGGCGGAGATATTGATCCCCTGTGTAACCGTATAAACGTAACCACTCAAGTTTCCGCAGTAACAAACTGGTCAGTTGTGACAAATTTCAGTTTGAAAGTCGCGTTGATCGGCCCTCGGGCCGATGCTTATTCGGCGAAACTCTACATTACGTATTATTACGACGATTCATCCGCGACCCAGCTAAAAACTGTCCATTTTCCGCTTCTCTCCACTGATAACAGCGGAACAGGCATATACGGCGTTGCTTCATTCCCCACACAACAAACCGCGGGCACAAAATCCATGTATTATAACGCCTACCTTCCTGAAACTGGCGCAACGGTAAAGCAGGGCTGGTTTGAGATGAGAGGGTACAGGCAGACAATGGGTAATACAATCCATGGAAGCATACTCTGCAAAATAGGCGCGAATGCTGCGGAACCAGCTATGTTCACCACCGCGGCTGTCAACGAATCCTACAGTTTCAGGTACCTTACATCAACCGGCACGCCGGCCGGTTTTTCGACCGTTAATTCACTGCAAACTGTCAGCGTAATAACAACGAGCGATGCGATGAACACGCTCGGAGGCGAAGCTATCGTGACATACGAATTCACTCCCTCGGCAACAGAATTGAAAACCGTCAACTTTTTCTTATGCCAGTCCACGGGGTCCACTTCGGGTTCGGAAACATTTGTTGTGCCTGTGTCATTGAATGAGACCGGCTCAACAGCGAGAATCGTATATGCATTAATACACGGGTCATATAAC
>CAZSIW010000197.1:0-5013 GCA_964606755.1 uncultured Elusimicrobiales bacterium
ACCGGGCTCCTGTAACGGAACTCGGAGGCGATGTCCACCTCGACGGGCACTTTAGCGAGCGATTCGAAAAGGAACTTGCCAACCATGCCGGCGTGGTAAGAGGTGCCGCAGGCGATGATATAAAGCTTCGAGATGCCCGTGTAGAACTCTTTCGTGAACTCGGCGTCCTCAAACGATATCTCGCATTTTTCCGGGTTTATCCTTCCGAGAAAAGTGTCGCGTATGGTCTGGGACTGCTCGTAAATTTCCTTGAGCATAAAGTGAGTGTAACCGCCCTTCTCCGCCTGCACGGGGTTCCAGGTTATCGTCTGAACGGGCCGGGTCACAGTCTTGGCGTCTTTGGTAAATATCTCCACCTTGCCGGCAGTAAGCTTCGCGACGTCCCCCTCTTCGAGGAATATCATCTGTTTTGTGTAGGGCAATAGAGCCGTAACATCTGAGGCTATAAAATTTTCTTTCTCGCCGACACCCACTATCAACGGCGCGTCTTTCCTTGCGGCTATTATAGTGTCGGGGTTGTCGGAGTTTATGATGCCCAGGGCGTAGGCGCCTTTTATTTCCGATAGAGTTTTAAAAACGGCCTTCAGCATGTCGCCCTTATAGTTTTTTTCAAAGACGTGAGCGATTATCTCGGTGTCGGTCTGGGACTTGAATTTATGGCCCGCGTCGGTAAGTGCTTTTTTTAGGTCAAGATAATTCTCGATTATGCCGTTATGCACTACGACTGTTCTTCCGGTGCAGTCGGTGTGCGGGTGCGCGTTCTCTTCGCTGGGCCTGCCGTGGGTTGCCCAGCGCGTGTGGCCTATGCCTATCGTGCCGCACATGGGAGTGGTGCAGATTACCTTCTCAAGCTCTTTTAATTTTCCGACACTGCGCCTCAGCTCGATCTTCCCGCCGTTTATGACCGCGATACCCGCGGAGTCGTATCCACGGTATTCGAGCCTTCTTAGTCCGTCGATTATAACTTCGTCAGCCTTCTTGTTCCCGATGTAACCTACTATGCCACACATAATTTACCACCTTTAAACCAATGCAAATTTTAAAATGCAGAATGCAAATTTAAGGTTAAAGACTTTTATAAATTAATCTTCCTTAATTTTGCAATTTGCAATTTGCACTTTTCATTTAAGTTGCTCAATCATTTCCCTTACGGCCTGGTCGAGGCCGACTATTACGGACCTCGCTATTATCGAAAACCCTATGTTAAGCTCGTTCATGCCCGGGATGCGCGCTATCGGCCCGACGTTCTTGTAATCGAGGCCGTGGCCCGCGTTTAGCGTGAGGCCCGAGACAAGCACCAGCGCGCTCGCGCGTTTTATTCTGTCGAGCTCTTTTTCTATCTGCCTGCCGTCATGCGTGTGCAGTTTCCACGACTCGGCATATTTCCCTGTGTGCAGCTCCACGCAGTCCGCCTTGACATCTATGGCGGCCTTGATCTGCGCGTCGTCCGGATCTATGAACAGGCTCACCCTTATGCCGGCGCTTTGAAGTTTGTGGACGACAGCGGCCATCTCCTCACGCTGCCCGCCTACATCAAGCCCGCCCTCGGTGGTAAGCTCCATTCTTTTCTCCGGCACTATGCAGACGTCGTCCGGCTTTATCTCAAGAGCAATATCTACAATCTCGGGATGTATCGCCATCTCGAGGTTCAGTTTGGATTTTATGGTCTGCCTCAGCAGGCGCACGTCCCTGTCCTGTATGTGGCGCCTGTCTTCCCTCAGGTGAACGGTTATGCCCTCCGCGCCCGCCATCTCGCAGATTGACGCGGCGATGACCGGGTCCGGCACCTCGTCCCTTCTTGCCTGCCTGATGGTAGCTATGTGATCGATGTTTACACCAAGTTTTACCATTTCTCAATTTCCAATTTGCAATTTGAAATTTGCAATTTCATTTTTGGCGGTATCTACAATATTCTCTGCCATATTATCTATCATCTTCTTGTCCAGCCCCTCTATCATCACGCGCAGAAGGTTCTCTGTGCCGGAGTACCTCACAAGCACCCGGCCGTCGGAGTTGAGGGTTTTTTCGGTCGCCTTTATCATTTTTGTTGTCTCTAGAAGTTTTTCTATTGGAACCTTCTTTTCCACATCCGTGTTAAGGAGCACCTGCGGATATTTTTTCATTACGCCCGCGAGCTCGGATATTTTACTGCCGGTGTCCCTGACCGCCGCCAGGAACTGCAGGGCGCTGAGCATGCCGTCGCCGGTGGGCAGGAGCTTTTTGAATATGACGTGCCCGGACTGCTCGCCGCCAACCGCCGCGTCGAGCTCGGTCATTTTTTCGAACACGTACCTGTCGCCGACCTTCGTCTGTATGACGTCTATACCGTTTTCTTTCATGGCCTTGAACAGGCCGAGGTTTGCCATGACGGTAGTGACCAGCGTGTTGTTCCTGAGCCTTCCCTTGCCCTTCAGGTACTTCGCTATTATAGAAAGAAAGAAATCGCCATCCCTGATCTCGCCGGTCTCATCGACGAACATGACCCTGTCGCCGTCGCCGTCGAACGCTATGCCGCATTCAGCGCCGTTTTCCAGCACGGCCCCCGAAAGTTTTTCGGGATGCAGGGAACCGCAATGCTCGTTTATATTTTTCCCGTCAGGGCTGGCGTTGACCGAAACGACCTTCGCGCCGAGCGATCTGAAAAGCCTTGGCGCTATCGCGCAGGTCGCGCCGTTGGCGCAGTCGATGACTATCTTCATGCCTTTAAGCGAGAGTTTTTTGGGGAAAGTGCTTTTGAGGAAATCCAGGTACTCGCCGTTCAGCGCGAGTTTTGATCTCGATTTGACCAACCGGTCGGCCCTGAGAGCCTGCGGCTGGGAAGACATCCTTTCGATCTCTTCCTCGATCTTGAGCTCCACCGCGTCCTGCAGTTTTATGCCCTTGTGGGAAAAGAATTTTATGCCGTTATACCTGTACGGGTTGTGCGATGCCGAAACGACTATGCCGGCGAGAGCGGGATATTTCTTGACCAGGAACGCCACCCCGGGGGTCGGTATGACGCCCAGGTCCCACACCACCACGCCGTGCGAGGACAGAGCCGACTTGAGCGCCTTCACTATCCATAGCGAAGACTCCCGCGTGTCGCACCCTATCAGGATCGGGTGGCTCCTGCTTTTTTCCGTCACCAGCACCTTCGCGGCCGCCACGCCTATCGTTCTGACCGTTTTCTCGTCAAGCGGATACTTCCCCGCTATCCCTCTTACCCCGTCCGTCCCAAACAGTTTACCCATTTATATTTTCCTTATCCAAGCCGTGTCTGTTCCCTACCTACTACATACTACCTACTATATACTGCCGTGCTATTACTGCCGTCAACGTCCTCTTACCACAAAAAACCACAACGTCAGCGCTAGCATCAGCGCGATAACCTTGAGCTGCCAGTTGTTCTTTGAAATCTGAAATATCTTTTTTAACATGCGCATATCACTAGAACAGCATCTCTTTTTCTTTCCTGTATATCTCAAGCACTCGCTTCTTCAGCTCGTCCGCTTCCACGTTGAACTCAAGTTTTCCTTCGGTCACAAAGGAAACCTTCCCCGTCTCCTCAGAAACAACGATGACTATCGCGTCGGATATCTCGGACAACCCGACCGCGGCTCTGTGCCTGGTGCCGTGCCCGTCGAGGAATATGGGCTCGTGGGTCAGGGGCAGGAGGCACCTCGCGGCAACGGCTTTCTCGTCCCTTATTATTATCGCGCCGTCGTGCAGCGGCGACTTGGTGTTGAAAATAGAAAGTATCAGTTCCTTGGAGAGGTCGGCGTTTAGCAGCACGCCCGTCTCGATATAGGTTTTGAGGCCCGTCTCCTGCTCGATCACGATCAGGGCTCCCAGCCGCCTGTTGCTGCATTCGCGAATTCCCTCGATAAGCTCCTTGAGAAAATCCTTTTCCTCGGACAGCAGCACCCTTCCCCACTTGTGGCTCCCCAGCTGGGCCAGGGCGGACCTTATCTCCGGCTGAAAGACCACCACGAGTATGATAAGTGAGCCCTCCCAGAAACGCTCGAGCAGCCAGCCCAGCGTCGCAAGGTGAAGGACCTTCGTTGAAACAAAGGTGGCGAAAATAAGAACGGCTAGCCCGAAAACCACCTGGACCGCCCGCGTCCCTTTTATTACGAGCAGCAGCCTGTAGAAGATGTACGCAACGAGCACTACATCACAGGCGTGAACAAGATAATTGAGCCACAAACTTTTCAGCAGTTCCAAGCGATCCCTCTTTCAACGGCGTTCAGCATCTTTAAAGAATCTACGGTCGCTTTCACGTCATGCACCCTTACGATGCTCGCGCCGTTCAGCACCGACAGCACCGCAGCGGCGGCGCTTCCAAAATCTCTTTCCCCGGGTTCGGGCCGCTCCAACACCTTGCCTATGAACGATTTTCTCGACGTGCCCGTGAGTATCGGGAAACCGAGCGCCCTGAACTCCCTCAATCTTTTTATGAGCTCCAGGTTATGGTTCGCCGTCTTGCCGAACCCTATGCCCGGATCAATTATAATTTTGTCCGCGGATATTCCTTTTTTAACAGCTAAGGCTGTTACCCCGGTGAAATAATCCATGATCTCTGAAACAACGTCGCCGTAAACGGGGTTTTTCTGCATCGTCCTCGGCCTTCCCCTCATGTGCATCAGGACCACCGGCACCTTCTTTTCCCGCGCTACCTTCGCCATCGCGCCGTCCGCGTATGACAGAGACGTTATATCGTTTACCATGTCCGCGCCTTCGTTGATGCACGCCCTCGCCACGCTGGGCTTGTACGTGTCCACCGATATCATCGCTTTGATCTTACCCGCGACATTTTTTAACACCGGCAATATCCGGGCCAGCTCCTCTTTCTCGGAGACCGGCTTTGCTCCTGGCCTTGTGGACTCGCCGCCGATGTCAAGTATACCCGCGCCGCACTGCACGATCTCGAAGGCTCTTTGTACGGCGGACCCCTTTTTAAAAAACATGCCGCTGTCGGAAAACGAGTCTGGCGTGACGTTCAGTATACCCATCACTACCGGCACACCGCCGAGC
>CAZSIW010000198.1:0-5004 GCA_964606755.1 uncultured Elusimicrobiales bacterium
GTCTTGCGTATCAAGAGAAAGCTCTTTCGCCTTGAAAGAAACGTTGCTCTTCCCCGAAAGTTCGCTTATCAGTATCCTTCTTTCATTGCCTACGTCAGCCGGGTTCATGTGTTCATAGGTCGCGGAATGCCTCTGCACGGCAGAGACGTGAATACCCGCCTTGTGCGCGAAAGCGTTCTTGCCGACATACGGCTGTTTCTCGGTAGGCATCAGGTTCGATATTTCATCTACATATCTTGAGACCTCGGTAAGGCCTTTCAGGCTTTTCTTATCCAGGCAGTCATAACCAAGTTTTAACGAAAGCGCGGGTATTATCGAACAGAGGTTCGCGTTCCCGCACCTCTCGCCAAGTCCGTTTATCGTACCCTGCACGAGAGACACTCCTTCCTGAACAGCTACGATGGAATTGGCAACGGCGCAGTCAGAATCATTGTGGTTGTGAATACCGAGCTCAACACCGGGCAGTTCCTGCGTAACGACCCGCACTATTTCCCTTATGTCACCGGGAAGCATTCCGCCGTTGGTGTCGCAGAGCGTAAGGTTGTCAGCCCCGGCCGCAAAAGCCGATTTTAAAGTACTGATGGCGTATTCCGGGTTATTCTTGAACCCGTCAAAAAAGTGTTCGGCGTCGTATACAACCTTGAGCTTTTTCGATTTTAGGTAAGCCACGCTCTCGTATATCATCTTCAGGTTCTCTTCAAGGGAAGTGCGAAGCGCGTGCGTCACGTGCATATCCCAGGACTTTCCGAATATGCAAACGGCCGGCGTCCTGGAATCGACCAGCGACTTAAGATTCTGATCCTGATGGGCTTTTTTGTCCTTGTGGCGTGTAGAGCCGAACGCCACGACTTTGGCGTGCTTGAGTTTTATCTTCCTTGCCTCTTTAAAAAACAACTCTGCCTTGGGATTGGAAGCCGGCCACCCGCCCTCTATGTAATCGACGCCCAGCTCATCAAGCGCTTTCACTACTTTAAGTTTGTCATCGATAGAGAACGAAATGCCCGCGCCCTGTTCTCCGTCGCGCAATGTCGTATCGAATAGTTGTATTTTACGTTTATTCATATGTTCCTTTTTAGCTCTCAGTCGTCAGGCTTCAGTCGTCAGCTAAAGCAACTGCCTATGTTTTGTGTCTTTGCTGAAAGCTGATAGCTGAAGACTGACAGCTTTCACTGCCTTTTTTCAAGCTCGAACGTCCTGTGCAGGGCTTTTACGGCTGCCGGCACCATGTCTTCCCTTATTACACAGGATACCTTTATTTCCGACGTCGCGATCATGTCTATGTTTATGCCTTCTTTCGAAAGGACGGCGAACATCTTCGCCGCCACGCCGGCGTGGCTTTTCATGCCGACGCCTATAATCGAGACCTTCGCTATCTTGTCGTCGCAGATCACAGTCTCAGCCTTGAGCTGATTTTTAAGCTTATTAAGAATGAGCAGGGCCTTCTTGAGGTCTGTCCTCTGAACGGTGAAGGATATATCGTTGCTCCTGTCCTGCGCCGCGGACTGGATTATCATGTCGACGTTAATTCCGCCCTTCGCCAACTCGCCGAAAACCTTCGCGGCTATGCCGGGTTTGTCGGGTATGGCCACTATAGACATCTTCGCCTGGCTTTTATCATAGGTAACGCTGGAAACAACGACTTCTTCCATTTTCTTCCTCCCGAACTTGGAATTTATCTTTTCATCACTTGTTATTATCGTGCCGTTATTGTTCGTGAACGTCGAACGAACGTGGATATCAACGCCGAACTTTTTGCCGACCTCGATGGATCTCGCCTGCATTATCTGCGCGCCTGAACCGGCCATTTCGAGCATTTCATCGAAAGAAATATAATGTATCTTTCTCGCCTCAGGCACTATCCGCGGATCGGTAGTATAGACACCGTCCACATCGGTATATATCTCGCAGGTGTCGGCCTTCAGGGCAGCCGCTAAAGCCACCGCCGTCAGGTCCGAGCCGCCGCGCCCGAGAGTCGTGATATCCCTGTTCGGGTTCAAACCCTGAAAACCTGCCACTATGACTATCTTGCCCTTGTTAAGCTCCTTGTGAACCTTCGTGGGCACTATTTTAGTTATTCTTGCCTTAGTGTACGTCGTATCAGCGTAGATACCGGCCTGCGGGCCCGTTAGAGAAATAGAATCGTCTCCGATGCTTTTGATCGCCATAGCCATTAGCGCGATGGAAGCCTGCTCGCCTGTAGCCAGCAGCATGTCCATCTCTCTTTCGTCAGGCATATCCGTAACGCCTTCGGCCAGCTCTATCAGGTCATCCGTCATGTCTCCGGGGGCAGAAACCACCACCACGACACGGTTGCCGTCCTTCTTTTTTTCAACTACGCGTTTTGCGACATTTTTTATCTTCTCGGCGTTAGCCACTGAAGAGCCGCCAAACTTCATCACCACGAGTCCCACTGAAAACCTCCTAAGACATTGCAAATTGAAAATTTCAAATTGCAAAATTAAACCCTGCTATTCAAGCCATTTCAAATTTGCACTTTGCATTTTGCAATCTGCAATGAATCTATTCTATTGCCCCAAACTTTTCTGCACTTTCAATAATGCGTCTTTCAGCTCCGCGTAATTCCTGGTAACCGGGAACTGAGGAAAATCATCTATCACGTTCTGCGGAGGCTTGAACAAAATCCCGGCGTGCGCCTCCGAGAGCATTGTCGTGTCGTTATAAGAATCACCCGCCGCGATCACCTTATATCTGAGGTTTTTAAAAGCCTTTACGGACTCGCGCTTCGCGTCTTTTTGCCGCAGGTGATAGCCGACGACCATATTATTCTCGTCCACATCTAAACGGTGGCATAAAAGCATCGGATATCCCAGCTGGCGCATCAAGGGCAAAGCGAACTCGTCAAAAGTATCGGACAAAATCGCCACCTGAAAACGCTCCCTAAGCCAGTTAAGAAAATCAAGAGCGCCTTCGAGGGGCTTCAGCCCGCCTATCACAGCCTGTATATCTTTCAACGTCAGATTATTTTCTTTCAATATCCTTATACGCTGGCGCATCAGGACGTCATAATCGGAAATATCCCGTGTCGTCGCCCGCAAGGAGTCGATCCTGGTTTTTTCTGCAAAAGCTATCCATATCTCAGGAACTAGAACACCTTCAAGATCCAAACAAACGATCTGCATCGAAACCCTCTAAAGTTTACCAGTGCTCCAGTTGAGCCAGTTCGCCTGTTAAGTCTTTACTGGTGCACCGGCAAACTGGTTAACTGGCTAACTGTTTTTATTAATCTTTCATCGCGCAGTATTTGCCGCACATCGTGCAGACGTGCTCGTCCTGCGGTTTCATCAGCTTTCTCTCTGAAGCGAAGTGTTCGCTGTCCAGAGCCATCTCCTGCTGCTTATTCCAATCCAGCGCCTTCCTGTTCCTGGAAAATGCGTCGTCCCACTCTCTGGCACCCGGCACTTTTTTTGCTATGTCAGCTGCGTGGGCCGCTATCCTGCTTGCGACAACACCGTTCTTTACGTCTTCGATACCAGGCAGCCTGATATGCTCGGCAGGGGTCACATAGCACAGGAAATCCGCTCCAGCGCTCGCGGCTATCGCCCCGCCAATGGCGGATGTTATGTGGTCGTAACCTGCAGCAACGTCGGTAACGAGAGGTCCCAAAACATAATATGGCGCGTTGTGTATGAGCCTTTTTGCGATGATCACGTGAGGCTGTATCTGGTCAAGGGGCATGTGCCCCGGCCCTTCTACCATCACCTGGACATCGGCCTTGCGGGATCTGAGGACCAGCTCGCCAAGAACCGCCAGCTCGGCCATCTGGGCCGCGTCGGAAGCATCCGCGAGACAGCCGGGCCTCAAGCCGTCACCGAGGCTGAGCGTCACGTCATATTTTTTCGCGATCTTTAAAAGTCTGTCGAACTCTTCGTAAAGAGGGTTTTCCCTGTTGTTCTTCTCTATCCACTTGTTCAGGAACGACCCGCCTCTTGAAACAACTCCTGCGATCCTTTTGTTCCTGGCAAGAACGGAGGTCGTCGCCCTGTTAACCCCGCAGTGGATGGTCATAAAATCGACGCCTTCCGCAGCCTGCTGTTCTATCACGTCAAAAAGAAGTTCAAAATCAAGATCGGTTATCTTTTTACCGCTATCGACGGTCTCTTTCACAGCCTGATAGATAGGGACGGTGCCCAGCGGGACCGGGCAGTTTACCAGAATATCTTTCCTTATCTGAGCTAGCTCGCCGCCGGTAGAGAGGTCCATGACGGCATCGGCGCCGAGCCTGACAGCGGCCTCCACTTTTTTCAGCTCCTCTTCCAGGCAAACATGATCATTCGAGGTGCCGATGTTGGCGTTTATCTTGGTCGAAAGACCTTTGCCGAATGCCCTCGGGCTTTTCAGGTCTCTCGAAATATTTTTCGCAATTACGATCTCGCCTGACAACAAACCGGCGACAATAAATTCTACGGTCGTCTTCTCCTGCTTTGCTATCTTTTCTATACAGGGATCGATATCTTTGTTTTTAAGTCTTTCGATTATTGTCATAATACACCGGATACTAGATACTGGATACTTGATACTGGACAGGATCGAAACATTCGATCTTGGTTTTGCCAGTATCTAGTATCTAGGATCCAGCATCGAATCCACCTTTACTAAAATTTTTTCAACACTATAAACTTCATACCTTACTTTTTTAAAAATTTTACCGGCGCTGGGTTTAAGAAACCTGCTGTATTCCTCAAGCACCCTGAGGCTTTCCTCGACACGCCTGAAATTCGCCGCGAGGACAGATGTAACGTCCTGCCTTCTGCCCTCTTTTATTTTTCGCCCCACATCACCGTTGCTGTCTCTTTTTTCAAGCAGTTTCGGATAAACGCTTCTTGTGACAATGTCCAGCTCGTGCCGTAGAGACCTGATCTTTTTGTAGAGCGAATCTTTTTCAAGGACGAACCGCGCCGTGTCCTCTATCACCCTCAAGCCTTCCCTGGAACGGTTGAGGTTCGCGTCTATAACACGGTAATAGTTTAAGTTCATTTAAAAGAC
>CAZSIW010000199.1:0-4998 GCA_964606755.1 uncultured Elusimicrobiales bacterium
CCCGCCGACCGATAGATAGTAGTCCGGGTTTTTCGTCTCGTTTATCCTGTAGTCCAGCAGGCTGAAGGGCGGAAAATCGCCGCAACAGTCGTAATAGGGATAGACCACGGAATTTATAGAAGAACCCTTTTGAATGTTTTCGTTTATCCACGACCCGGCGCTCAGAAGATGGGCCTTGTCGGACGCGAAAATGTTCTCGTAAAACAAAACGTTACCGAACGCGTATATGCCGATGATCAATAGAGAACACTTCAGGGCGGCGTTCCATCTTAACTTGTCTCCCAGCCATACCGTAAACCTGGCCGCCAGCAGGATCGCCACAGGGACCAGCGGCATGTTGTAGTGCGGGTTATACCACAGAGTATTTAACAGGTACAGGTAATAAGCAAAAAACACGGGGATGACCAGAAAGGTCTTTCTGTCAGGTTTTACCAGCGAGAAGACGATGCCGGGGATGGCAAGAAAGTATATTATCCCGAAACTTGACGGCATGCTTTGGAAAAGATGCTTGAATATCGTGCGAAATGATATCGCAAAACCCACTTCGTTAGTGTTGGCGAGGAATTCGCTTCTCATTTCATTGAAGGACAGGACGTAGTAAGGGTTTGTAAGAAGCAGCGCCGCCAGGAAAACGGCCGACATCGCCAATATCTTCTTGTTGAAAACGCTTTCCTTTTTATAACAATAGAATAAATGAGCGGTCAGCGGAGCAAAAATAGCTACCGCCGACAATACGAGCGAACCCGCGCCGAGCCCGGCGAACAATCCAGCCAGGACATAATATTTCAATTTCCCCGTTTCCATTATAGACACCGCGAAGTAGATCGAGAGCAGCATGAATGGGATAAAGAACACGTATGGTTTGAAACAATGCGCCTCTACATAGAATTGGGGCACAAGCGCGAACAGGACCGCCGCGGTCACTCCCTGTTTAATACCGAACAGCCTCCAGCCGCACAGGAAAATACATGGGATGGCCATCGATCCAACGAGCCCGCCCCACAACTTCGGGATGGAATAGAGCTTTATGACGTCATCGGGGTGTGTGAAATAGTACTGCGCGTCGGAGCTGATAGTCAGCACCTTTAACAGCTGGCATATTTTCAGCGCGGCTCCGCAGGAATACATATACAGGCCGCCGTACTGGTAGTAGTGGAGATTAAACTGGAGTTTTGAGGGCTTGATGAACGAAAAAGACATCAACGCTTTCGGCTCTTCGGGGAACTTGCTTTGCAGCAGCGCGGAGCGCATAGCGTGCAGCTTGTTCTTGTCTACGCTCACTTTGTTCCCGTTTATATCGATACTTATCTTTTCATTCGTGGGAGTATATGTCTTTTTTAATTCAGCCTTGTTCTGGCGGCTGTAATCATTGTACACCTCGTCCCTTAACAGTTTCATCGCAGGGCTCAGCGCGTTAAGCGCCGCCTGGCCGGAGAAGACAAGCTCTGTCTGTTCTTTTGACGGCAGTCCTGTGCCTATGCCTGCCAGGCATGACATAAATACCGCCAGGGTGAGCGCCGCTATGAAATATTTTATTTTAGTTGTCGTCATATTGTTTTATCTTTTTTCAAAATATCTGTTACCGTCTATCCTTCGCAATGTGTATAAAGACGAGCCCTTTAATCCCTTTGAGTTCCTGCTTAGATCGGGCAGTTTGTCCCATACCGAGCTTAAGAGTTTCCCCGTAATGCCGCCTGAACGGCTCGATGCCAGGAAAAGGACCAGCTCGTTCGTCTGTCTTAGAGAGTTGTTTTTCGCAAGGGTCGTTCTTTGGGCTAACTCAAGGTCGTTCTTTCCGGATTTGCTTCCCGCGGCTATGATCTCGCGCGTCATCTTAGTATTGACCGGTCCCGGAGCCACGGCGTTGACCTGAACGTTGAACGCTTCAGACTCTTGCGCCAGTATCTCCGTGAGGCGCACGATAGCGGTTTTTGAAACGGCGTAAGCGGAAAAGTTAGCTCTTGGGAAAGTCGCGCCGCCTCCTGAAAAATTGATTATCTTCCCTCTTCTTCGCCTTACCATTACGGGTAAGACATATTTACAGCATAGCGCCGTGCCGATGAGGTTCATCTCTATAGTTTTTATCCACTCGTTTTCGCTGACTTCTATGAAACTGCCTATAGGCTTTTGTATCGCCGCGGCATTTATCAGGACATCGATGGAACGGTATCTCCTGATGATCGAACCGATGGTCTTTTTGATGATTTTCGGCGAAGATATGTCTGCCGGGTAAATGGAAATATCGTCGAACCTGGTTTTCAGAGAATTGAGCCCCTTTCTGTCGATGTCGATAAGGATGCATTTACTGCCCGCCAGTGTAAACGACTCCACCAGCGAGCTTCCTATACCGCCCGCGGCTCCGGTAATGACGACGGTCTTACCCTTTAATTCGTTTTCAAATCTCTTTACAGGCATAAAGATAAGCACCTCTTTTATTTCCATACCAAATTACTTCCCTGCACCATTGTTCCCAGCTGTCCCATCTCAGGGTTTTTCTGTCGATCTCATAGCTGAAACCGCCGTCCTTTAAAGCCACAGGTGCTCCTTCCAGCGCACGGCGGTAAACTTCCCATACGTTGTGTTTTGTTTTTGTGACTAGTTTTCCGTTCTTGTTCGGCAGTTTAATAAGGTCACTGTTCAGCTTGATAGCATCTGCAAGAACCGTTTCGTAACCGTCTAGCTTCCTGGATCTGAGAAGTTTTCCCAGTACGGACCCGGCTTCGCAGTAAAACTCATCAAGCTTTCCGCCGCTGCAAATATCTATCAGCACCAGCTCGTCAGCCGGCCACCAGATATTAAGCCATTTTGCCGACTCACAATATTCTTCTTTCCCGTCAACAATCGCCCGTGCCTTCTGTTTGAAATACAAAAGTATACCGGCGATGGTATCGTTGCCCGGGTCATCGAGAAGGAAAGCGTTGAACAGGTCGTTGTAGCTGATCTTGTATGTTTTGTTAAGCACTACGAAGGGCATCTGAAGCAGTTTGTCAAAATGCAGAAGTGATACCATCCAGCCGAACACCCTTGTCTTTATCCATTCCCCTGTCGGCATCGAACTCGTAGCGACTACGAGGCGCTGTTTCTCCTGCACCTCCCGGTCATCGGAAAGGTTGCCGTGGACGTTTATAATGTTTGTCTCTACATGTTTAATGCCGAACTTTTTCTGGTATTGCGGGTCAGCCATATCGGAGCTTGAAAGGATAGACAGGTTGTTAAATTGTATCCTGTTGTGCTGCCCGTTAGCAATCATTTCGCAGACGCCGTTCACGAAAGAAGTGTATGTCTCGCCCGGCAGGCCCAGGATAACGTCCGTATAAGTCTCAATGCCGGACGCATTGAACAGCTCCTGCAGTTCCTTGAAACAATCGATCGAAATGTTCTCTCTTCCGATGTTCTTGAGCGTTTCCGGGTTTAAAGACTGCAGCGCCAGAGCCACTCCCTTGTTCATCCCCGCGTCGGAGAACAATTTATAGATGTCATAAATTCGCGTGGTCGAGTTTTTTGTGTTCTGCACCGAGAGGTATTTCGGATAGCCGTATTTTTCCTTGTTCTTTATGAAGTACTTTACGATGTCTATATCACGTTTAAGAATACCGAAGTTGGCGTCGCAGCAAAATACGTATTCCACCCTGTGTTCGCTGAACCAGTCTACCTCCTTGTGTATCTTTTGTATATCGTGCGGGTAAACCTTTTTGTTGGTCTGGGCTCCCCAGACGCAGTAGGCGCAGGAATACGGGCATCCCCTGTTGGTCTCCCAGAGAGCGACCCAGTTAATTTTGGGATTTGCTTTTAAGAGACCGTCAAAGACGCCGCTTAAATACGGTGACGGGACATCGGTGAGATCGGATATCCTTTCCGTTTCAACGGAAGTAACATAGGAGCCTTCCGCCGTTTTGTGACACACCGAGCGGATGGTGCTCCAATTCCTTGTCTGCGCGTTTTCGAGAATGGACACGAAGGCTTTCTCTCCCTCACCCATGCAGGCGATGTCTATGAAGGGGTTGTCAGACATGAACTTCTCGGTAGAATCCAACGGCACCTCAGGCCCGCCAAAAACTATTACGGCAGCGGGTTTGACGGCTTTCAGGGCTTTCGCGATCTCAAGTGAGAGCCTTATGTTCCATACGTAGGCGCTGAAAAATACTATGTCGGAATGAGCGAGAACGTCAAGCGCCGTTTTGATCTTCACCCTCTTATAGATCGGCGTGAGGAACTCAAAGCTGCCGCTGTTCTTGAGATGGGCGAGTGCGTACGCGTGGAGTAACCCGACGGAATAAGGAAAATATTCCTGATCGGGAAAACTATTGTTTATTTGTACCAGACCGACTTTTATCTTATGTTCCATGTCAATGTTTAATATTCTTCTTGAACCAGTCGATCGTGTCGGCGAGGCCGTCAGCCAGTGATATCTCCGGCGTAAAACCAAGCAGTCTTGCGGCCTTCGTGACATCCACGACCCTGTACGGGATGGCAGTCGGTTTCGACTTGTCAAAAATGAGTTTTGCTTTGCTGTTGCCGGTCAGGTTCAATATCAATCCGGCGAGCTGTTTGATGGTGACTATCTCCTTAGAGCCCAGGTTTATGGCGTCACAATTGTAGTGTTTCTGCAGGGCCAACAGAGACCCTCTCGCCACGTCGTCGGCGTGAATGAAATCCCGCACCTCATTGCCCGTACCCCAAACGACGAACGGGTTTTCCCCCGCGACAGACCTTCTGATAAGCGACGGTATCACGTGGCACATTTTAAGATCGAAACTGTCCCATCTGCCGTAAGCCGGGGCGATGCGGACTATCGCGCATTCCATGCCGTATTTTTCATAATAAAACTTTGCCAGCATTTCGACATATCTTTTCATCCAGCCTACCCCAAGGTAAGACGGATGGACCGGGCCTTTCCATACCTCGTTCTCCTTTACTGCGTGCTTAAAGGCGGGATAGGTCGTGGTACTGCTCAATAAAAGTACCCTTTTGACTTTTGCCAGGCAGGCGGCCTGAAGC
>CAZSIW010000200.1:0-4091 GCA_964606755.1 uncultured Elusimicrobiales bacterium
AATAGTCCATGACAAAATAAACAACATAGTGGACGCTTCCGGCAACGTTTATATGAAGACGTTCAGCCCGGATAAGGAGCTTATCGAAGCGTTTTCAGACAGGGCGAAATATTTTCTTGAGAAAGAATACGGTGAACTGTGGGTGAATACCCCGGCCGTCGCTCCCGCCGTGAGGCCGCTGATAAAATATTATATGACTGGACAGACGTCTCCTCTTTTAATGAAAGCCGACAAGATAGTTCTCGATAAGGTTAACGGACGGCTGGACGCGGCCGGCAGCGCCGAGTTCGTAAGCTCATCCGGAACGGCGCATGCCGACAACATCACGCTTCTCCAAAAAGAGAAAAAGGCAATAATGACCGGTAAGAACAAACCCTACGTCATCTACACGGCGTCCGGAAAGAACGACAGGTTCGAAGGCGACACAATGATATACTATTATGATAAAAAGATTGTCCATATAGAGGGCAACGCGAAGGGAAAGATAAAGGATTATAAAACATATAAAAATCAGTAAAGTTAAAGATTTAAAGATTGATTTTCTAGTTTTGTAGTTTGCGAATTGGAGCTAATATGATTCTTGAAAGCAGGGATTTGGTCAAAAGGTACGGAAGCCGTTACGTTGTCAACGGCATAAACATAAAGGTAAATCAGGGTGAGATAGTCGGACTGCTCGGCCCTAACGGCGCCGGAAAAACAACAACTTTTTATATGACTGTCGGACTTGTAAAACCGCTGTCGGGCCGGGTGTTTCTTGACCGCGATGAAGTTACCGACAAACCGATGTATGAGCGGGCAAGGATGGGTGTTGGTTATCTCGCCCAGGAGCCGTCCATATTCAGGAGGCTTACGGTAGAAGACAATCTTATGGCGATAGCGGAGATACTGCCTTTGACCGCAAAGCAGCGGAAAGAGAAGGTCTCATTCCTTCTTGAAGAGCTCGGTTTGACGCATTTGAGAAAACAGGTAGCCTCTACTCTTTCGGGCGGAGAAAAAAGAAGGTGCGAGATCGCCAGAGCCCTAGTCGTTGACCCAAAATTCCTTCTTCTGGATGAGCCGTTCGTGGGTATTGACCCGATCACGGTCAGTGACATTCAGGGTATAATCGCCAGGTTGAAAGAAAAGGGATTTGGTATACTTATTACTGATCACAACGTCCGCGAGACGCTGGAGATAATTGACAGGGCATATATCATTTATGAAGGCAAGATCCTGCTTGAGGGCAACGCGAAAGAACTTCTCGCCAGTCCCGAGGCCAGGAGGGTGTATCTGGGCGAAAAGTTCAAGATGTGAAAAATCATTGAAATTAGAGCTGCAATATTGAAGAGTTTCTAATAAAATGGTATAAGTATAAAACTGTCATGAATAAAGGGTAGCGCTTTAAGTTCCAGATGTTCATCGGGTAACCCTTAAAAAGGAGCTGAATATGCGAATAAACATTTCCGCCAGACATCTTGAACTTACAAAACCATTGGCTGATTATATACAAAAAAAGGTAGAGAAAAGCCAGAAGTATTTTGATCACCCGGTATGGGCGCAGATAATAATTACGGTGGAAAAGAAATACCGCCAGGTCGCCGAGATAATAATCCATTCAGGCAAGATCTCTTTCAGGGCTAAGGATGAATCCATAGACCTTTACGCCGCTGTGGATCTGGCGATGGAAAAACTTGATAAGCAGCTGGTGAAAAGAAAAGAGATCATGAAGGATTCTCACAAAGGCAAGGCCCTTTCAGAAGCAAAAATGGAAGGAAGCGGCGATGTTAAGCCGTCAGGTTCGAGAAACATTATTAGCGAGACAAAAAGGTACAATATAAAACCCATGTCGGTAAGAGAGGCTATAGATGAGATGGAAGCTATCGGCGAGTCGTTCTATATGTTCATGAACGAGCAGACCTCGCAGGTGAGCGTGGTTTATGTAACGGCGACGGATTCGTACGGATTGATAGAACCGAAAGCGTAGGTAATAACAGCGAAGAACTAGACGTCTTAGTCTCTTATATAAACGGAGGGTGTCTGATGAAGATCATGGATTTTTTATGCGAGAAGGCGATATCTATCGACCTGAAGGCTCAAGATAAGAAAGAAGCCATCAGTGAGCTGGTGGATTTGCTTTCACGGGCAAAAAAAATCAAGAATCCTTCAAAGGTGATCGAAGCGATACTGGAGAGGGAAAAACTGGGTTCAACGGGCATCGGGCAGGGTGTCGCGATCCCGCACGGCAAGACCGATTCTGTTCCCGAGCAGATAGGTGCCATAGGCATTTCACAAAAAGGGGTGGAGTTCAATTCTCTCGATGGGGAACCCGTCAACCTGATATTCCTCCTCATTGGGCCTGCCGAAGTTGCCGGTCTGCATCTCAAAGCGCTGGCGAGGGTTTCAAGGCTTTTTAAGGACAGGTTTTTCCGTCAGGCACTCAAGGAAGCGAAGAGCATCGAGGATGTTATCAAAATAATCGTCCAGGAAGATTCCAAAGCGTAAAATCGAACAATAAATATTAATGTCTGAAATTAACGTTGGAACATTTTTAAAAGAAAAAAGTGAAGACCTTAAGCTTGAACTGCTTTCAGGGCATGAGGGCCTTTCAAGACCGATAAATATTTCTGAGATCAACAGGCCGGGGCTTACCTTCACGGGCTACCTTGAGCATTTTTCAAGCGAGCGTATACAGATAATAGGGCTTGGCGAGTATTCATACCTAAAATCTCTCACTGACGAAAGACAGCGCGAAGTTCTCGAAAAAATATTCGCGTTCAACAATATTCCCTGTTTCATCCTGGCAAGAGGCCTTGACCCATTGCCTGAGATGCTCGCCATTCATCAGAAATACAAGGTGCCGCTTTTGCGCACTGACCTTACCACTTCAGAGATAATGGCAGAACTCATCTACTATCTGCAGGAGCAATTGTCCGAATCCACTTCTCTGCACGCCGTGCTTGTGAATGTTTATGGCCTCGGGGTATTACTCCTGGGGGATGCGGGTATAGGGAAATCGGAGTGCGCGCTTGAGCTGGTCAAGAGAAACCATATGCTGGTGGCTGACGACATTGTCAGGATAAGGCACTACTCCGGCGGCATCCTTATAGGCGAAAGAGAAGAGATCATCCAGCATCACATGGAGCTCAGGGGTTTGGGAATAATAGACATTTACAGTCTTTTCGGTGTTGGCTTTATTCTTGACAGGTCAAGAATAGAACTCGTTATTAGGCTTGAGGAATGGAAGCCCGAGCAGGAATACGAGAGGATAGGCCTTGAGGAGCGTCACTGCACGATACTGGGAGTCAAGATCCCCGAGATCGTTTTTCCTGTTAGGCCTGGCAGAAATATTGCGGTGCTCGTGGAGATAGCCAGCCTGAATCAGAGGCTGAAAAACCGCGGTTTGCACAGCGCGAAAGAATTCAATCAGCGGTTAATACAGATAATGTCAAAATGACCCCGCCTGCGGGGTCATCCCCGAAGGCCTTAATCGGGGATCCAGTTAAATGAAGTAAATAAAAAATGAAAACACAATTTTATATCATCACTGGTTTGTCGGGGGCCGGTAAGAGCCAGGCTTTAAAGATACTGGAGGATTTTAATTTCTTCTGTGTCGATAACCTGCCCGTGGCGCTTGTGCCGCAGTTCGCTGATATGAGCCTTGCTACGCACAAGAAACTTAACAAAATAGCGATCGGCATAGATATAAGGGCTGGCAAGGAACATCTGGGCGCTTTGGACGATGTGCTCGGATCGATAAAGAAAAAAGGAATCGATTATAAAATAATATTTTTTAATGCCAATGATTTTACCCTGATACAGAGATATTCCGAGACCAGGAGAAAGCATCCCCTGGGCAAGAGTGTCGTAGATGGGATAAGGAAGGAAAGGAAACTTCTTGACAGGCTGCTGTGTCTTGCCGATAAGGAAATAGACACCTCTAATCTCACGCTCGGTGAATTAAAGGAGATCCTCGCGAGGGAAATGAACGTGTCCCCCGTGAGGTTCATTAACGTTTCTCTGATATCGTTCGGTTACAAGTACGGCGTGCCGGTGGATGCAGATATAATAATGGATGTTCGCTTTCTTCCCAACCCGAACTACGTCATGGAGCT
>CAZSIW010000200.1:4101-4993 GCA_964606755.1 uncultured Elusimicrobiales bacterium
ACCGGAAAGAACCCGGCGGTAAGGAAGTATGTGGTCAGCCAGAAGATCTCGAAAGAGTTTTTTGACAGGTTTTTCGGACTTCTTGATTATCTTATGCCGCACTATATACACGAAGGCAAGAGTTATATTACGATAGCAATAGGCTGTACTGGCGGACGTCACAGGGCCGTCGTCGTCACCGAGGCGACCGCCAAATTCCTCAGGACCAAAAAATACAAGGTTTCCGTGCATCACAGGGATATAGACAGGATGAAGGTATGAAAAAAGGTTCCGTGCCCAGTATATGCGTCATAGGCGGCGGAACAGGCCTGTCCGTGCTCCTGCGGGGTCTGAAAAAATATAAGTCCGATCTTTCCGCGGTGGTGTCCGTAACTGATGACGGCGGAAGTTCCGGCGCCTTGAGAAGAGAGCTGGGAATACTTCCTCCGGGCGATATAAGGAACTGTCTTGTCGCTTTGTCCGAAGAAGAGAACCTGATGACAAAGCTGTTTCAGTACAGGTTTTCTTCGCACGGGCCTTTATCGGGGCATTCTTTCGGGAATCTTTTTCTGACGGCGATGTCCGACTTGACGGGCAGCTTTGACGGAGCGATAGCCAGGTCGAGCGAGGTCCTGAAGATACGCGGTAAGGTCTTGCCGGTTACGTTATACTCCGTGAACCTCAGGGCTGAGCTGGATGACGGGAAAGTGGTGAAGGGCGAGAGCAACATAGCCAAGATCACATCCCGGGTCAAGAGGTTGAAAATATATCCCAGGGTCCCGCCTACAACTCCTGAGCTGCTGGAAACCATCAGGAATTCGGATGTCATAGTCCTGGGGCCGGGATCCTTATATACCTCTATAATCGCCAACCTTCTCATTGAAGGCGTTATCGACGCGCTAAGAAAGACCAG
>CAZSIW010000201.1:0-4973 GCA_964606755.1 uncultured Elusimicrobiales bacterium
AATAGTCTCCCAGTCAGGCGAGACGGCGGACACACTGGCAGCCTTGAGGCTTGCCAAAGAACACAACTGCAAGACGCTTTCGATATGCAACGTCGTGGGCTCAACCGCCAGCAGGGAAGCCGAGCGGGTAATCTATACGCGCTGCGGCCCCGAGATAGGGGTGGCTTCAACCAAGGCTTTCACCGGCCAGCTGACAGTGCTCTACATGCTCGCGATGGACTGGGCCATGAAAAAGGGAACGATCACCGATAAGAAGTGCAAGTCCATGATACAGGAGTTCTGGGAGATACCGATGAAGGTGAGCGAAGTGCTAAAGCTCGACAAAAGCATCGCGGCACTCGCACACAAGTATTCGACAAAAAGAGATTTCTTGTTCCTCGGGCGTCACCTAAACTACCCGATAGCTCTCGAGGGCGCTTTGAAACTAAAGGAGATCTCTTACATACACGCTGAGGGCTACGCGGCCGGAGAGATGAAACACGGGCCCATCGCGCTGATAGATGAGAACATGCCCGTGATGGTGATAGCTACCGAGAGCGCCGTGTATGAAAAAATACTCGGCAACATCGAGGAAGCAAAGGCGCGCGCGGGTACGGTGATCGCCCTTGCCACCGAGGGCAACGAACAGATAAAAACAAAGACCGACGACCAGATATATATGCCAAAAGTAGACGAAGTGTTTTCGCCTATGCTTAACGTCATACCGCTTCAGCTTTTTGCCTATCACGTATCGGTGATGCTGGGCTGCGACGTTGACCAGCCCAGAAACCTCGCCAAGTCAGTCACTGTGGAGTAGATAAAATGAATATTGGCACAGACATAGTTGAGATAAGACGAATAGCGAAACTTATAAAGAACAGACGTTTTTTAGAAAGGGTGTATACAGATGAGGAAGTTAGATATTGCCTGTCAAAAAAAAATAAGGCCCAGCATTTCGCCGTGCGTTTCGCCACGAAAGAAGCTGTCTGGAAGGCGTTGAACGACAAGAAAGTCACCCACAAAGATATAGGCGTAAAGAACCTGCCGGACGGCAGGCCCGAGATCTTTATAAAGGGAAAAAAGCGCAACGATCTTAAGATCTCACTGTCTCATGCCGATGAATACGCCGTTGCCGTCTGTGTGGCCGGTTGCTAATATGGCGTTTAAGCTGACTTGTGATCATGTCCGTTCATTGATAAGGCAAAGAAAAGCGGATTCCAACAAGGGCGATTACGGGCATGTGCTTGTGATAGCCGGTTCGCGCGGTATGGCCGGCGCCGCTGTTCTGTGTGCCGGCGGAGCCCTAAGGTCAGGCGCGGGTCTTGTTACGGCGGCTGTCCCTGAGAGCCAGTTGAGCGTGGTTTCCAGATACATCAGGCCGGAAGCTATGACCCTGAGTTTGAAAGAGACCGACGGCGGTTCGTTCAGCGCGAGATCTTTCACTGAAATAAATAATTTTGTAGTAAAGAGAAGGGTTTCCTCTATAGTCATCGGCCCGGGCATCAGGGCCAACAGAGATACAAGACAGTTGGTATTAAAGATCCTTAAATATTTTGCTCTGCCTGTCGTTCTCGACGCTGACGCACTTAACGTTCTGAGCGCGAAAGATTTTATCGGTTCTGGTTTCAAGTCAAGGATCGTGATAACGCCGCACCCGGGCGAACTGGCGCGCCTGATGGGTGCCGATGTAAGGTATATACAGAATGACCGCGAGAAGACGGTAAGAGATGCAGCGTTGCGGTTTAATGTTGTCTGTGTTTTAAAAGGCAGTAAGACCGTCATCAGCGACGGCAAAAAAGTGTTCGTGAATCCGACAGGAAACCCCGGCATGGCTACCGGCGGGTCTGGCGACGTTCTTTCGGGTATGCTGGGAGCTCTGTTTTCGCAGGTAAAAGAACCCAGACAGCTCAACGCTGCGCTTGCGGCTGTTTACGCGCACGGCCTCGCGGGCGACATCGCGGCGAAAGAAAAGACAGAGATATCCCTGCTGGCAAAAGATATTACTGAAAATATATCTAAGGCTTTCAAGAGAATAATCAATGGATAAAAACTTCAAACAGGAACTCGTTTCAATAAGGCGCCATATCCACAAAAATCCTGAGCTCGGCAACAATGAGTTTGAGACGTCCAGCTTTGTCCAGAGCGTCCTGAAGCGGCATGGTATAGCGTCTAAGCGGATCGCCGGGACCGGTGTTGTGGCGCGGATTGACGGCAGGAAAGGCGGTGGTTGTTTTGCCATAAGAGCCGACATGGATGCCCTGCCGATAACCGAGAAAACTGCAAAGCCATATTGTTCCGTCAACAAAGGCGTGATGCACGCCTGCGGGCACGACGGGAACACCACGATGGCTCTTGGCGCGGGCATACTTTTGTCAAGACAAAAGGACAGGTTCTGCGGCACGGTCAAACTCATATTCCAGCCGAACGAGGAGTCGAGCGGCGGCGCTTTGTCGATGATAAAAGCGGGAGCCCTTAAAGATCCCGTCGTCAACGCCATAACAGGTATCCACGTCAGCCCCTGGCTAAGGACCGGCGTCATAGGCCTTAAGCACGGCGCGATGATGGCGGCGGTAGACAAGTTCGACATAGAAATAATCGGCGACGGCGGCCACGGCGCGTACCCGCACCTGGGCAAGGACGCTATCGTTATAGCGTCCGAAGTCATAAACTCATTCCAGAGCATCGTTTCAAGAGAGACCGACCCGGTAGAACCCGTTGTTATAACGGTAGGCAAAATGGAAGGCGGCGAACGTTACAACGTGCTGTGCGGGAAAGTCGCGATGACCGGCACGGTCAGGACGCTTAACAGGCAGGTACAAAACAACGTCAGGAGCGCGATCAAGGCCAGGCTGAAGAATATCACGGCGGCGTACGAGGCAAAGTACACGCTCAGTTATGAAGAACTTGGCCCTGCTCTCATCAATTCGGAAAAGATACTCGATCTGTGTAAAAATACGGCTACGGAAACTTTCGGACAAAAAAACGTGTCAATGCTCGAGAAACCGTCCATGGGCGGGGAAGATTTTGCGCAGTATTTGAGGATAGTACCCGGATGTTTCGTGTATATCGGGAGTTCCGGCGCTTCCACCGGCGGCAAGACCTACCCGTGGCACCATGAAAAATTCGATATAGATGAAGATGTTCTGCCGGCCGGCGCGAAGTTCTTGAGTGAAGCGGCAATAAAATACTTAAGTGGTAAGTGATAAGGGGTAAGTGTTAAGTTAAAGACAAAGTCTTCTTAATACTTATAACTTAAGACTTACGACTGATTTCGGGAGGTTTCAGTGCTTTCAATAATTTTTGGGTTGGCGTTCGCGATTCTTGGGTTGTGGGGAGTGATCGGGTGGTGGGCCGATTTTACAACAGTCGTTAGAGGCGCCCTTCCTTTTATGTTCGTTATCGGCGGTATGATAGCCATAGTGGCTGGAATCTCGGGCATAATTGATTCCATGGGTGGAAAGACCGAAAAAGAAGAAGAGCTTAAACCCGGCAATGAAAACAAATAAAGACGTCTCCGATATAGGCGAGTACAGTCTTGTTGAGCTCATAAAACAACAGATAAAACAGCCGGGGGCAAAGAACCGGCTCGTCGTCGGGCCGGGGGATGACGCTTTCGTAGCGAAGATCCCCGCTGGACAGCTCCTGGTCGCCACAAAAGACCTTCTCGTAGAAGATATCCATTTTAAGACCTCCTGGACCACGCCGTGGCAGCTGGGTTACAAGGCGATGGCGTCAAACATCAGCGACATCGCGGCCATGGGCGGCGCGACACCGCTCTACGCGATGGTAGGCCTGGCGCTTCCCGGGAACGAAAAGATAGATTTTGTTTCGCAACTCTCAAAGGGCATGCGGGCGATCTGCGACAAGTACGGCGTGACCATCGCGGGCGGAGACACGGTGTCGTCCAGGTCGGGTGTAACGATCTCGGTTACCCTGCTGGGTTCCGTGAAGAAAAAGTATATAATTAGAAGGTCCGGCGCGCGGCCGGGCGATCTCATTTATTCAACCGGTTGTTTCGGCGATTCGGGCGCGGGTCTATATCTCCTGTCTCACGGAGCGGGTAAACGCGGAAAGACCGAGCGCTGCCTCGTGAACAAACATCTCCTGCCCGAGCCGAGAATAGCTGAGTCGAAGATCATAGCGGCGAATGGTCTCGCGACCAGCATGATAGATTCCTCGGACGGCCTCTCGGCTTCCGTGGGGTTCCTGGCAACAGAGAGCGGGATTGGCGCGAAGATATTTCTTGACAGCGTACCGCTGTCAACAGAGATGCAGGAATTTAAAAAGAAATACGTGAAAGCCGATTTCTGGAACATTGTTACCGGCGGCGGCGAAGAGTACGAGCTTGTGTTCACCGCTGCTCCGGGCAAAAGAAGATCGATCGAACGGCTTCTGCCCCGCGCCGTGTGTTTCGGCGAGATAGCTAAAGGCCGGGATGTTATGTATTATTTTAACGGGAACCGTATAGATGTCAACGCGAAGGGTTTTGAGCACTTCAGGTAAAAAAATGGAAAAAGTATTTTATACTACATCAGCTGCTGAAACGAAGAAGTCCGCAATGAGCTTCGCGAAGAAGCTCAGGAAAGGCGACGTTATAAGCCTCATAGGCGACCTGGGCAGCGGAAAGACCACTTTCGTGCAGGGGCTGGCCGCGGGCCTCGGGATAAAAGAAGGCGTGAAGAGCCCCAGCTTCACCGTGGTCAACGAGTACGCCTATAAGGACCAGAAACTTTTCCATATAGACCTCTACAGGCTCGGCGAAAACGATTTTGATTCCCTGGGGCTTGACGACTATATCTTCGGCGGGGGGATCGCCGTCATAGAGTGGGCGGACAGGGTCATGGAAGACAGGTTGAAGGCCTCTTACAGGATAAAAATATTCTGGGAAGAAGAAAATAATTCAGTGTTTTCTTAACTCTAGATTTAAGTGATTATTTGCTCACGTATATATATGAATATTGGGGTTTTGGGGTTTTGGGGTTTTGGGGTTTTGG